>JAYUPP010000550.1:0-5901 GCA_043760045.1 Betaproteobacteria bacterium | reverse complement strand
CGCAGCGCCGCCAGGCGCGACGCGCAGCGCTCGAAATCGCTGGCTTCGGCGTCCACCCGCTGCATCAGCAGGCGCAGTTTCACGCCGCTTTTGCCGCGCAGGCCCCGCAGTTCCAGCAGTTGTTCGGCCAGCTGACGCCGGCGGTCGACCACACGCCGCAATGCCGAACGGTGCAGCTCATCAAACACCGTTTCCGTGGACTGCAACAGCAGCGCCTGGCGGCGCGGCACAAGCTGTGCCGCCAGTGCCTGTTCCAGCGGCAGCAGGCGGCTTGTCTGCAGCAATTCAGCGTTATGTTCAATGTGACCGTTCAGCGCCTGGCGCGCCGACAGCGGAAACACCCGATCGTCAGCCACGCCCAGCGTGCGCGCCACGCTTAACCGCTGTTGCTCGATTTGGGCCTGCACATCGGCCTGGCTGAGCAACGGGTCGCTCAGGGTGTCGATCTTGTTGAGCACCACAAACCGTTCCAGACCCTCATGGCCCAGGTGGTCACGCCACATGGCCCAGTCGGAGCGCGTGACGCCGGTGTCGGCGCCCAGCACAAACACCACCGCATGTGCCGAAGGCAGCAGCGCCAGCGTGAGCTCGGGCTCGGCGCCCACTGCATTCAAGCCCGGTGTGTCGATGATGACCAGCCCGCGCTGCAGCAAAGGATGCGGATAGTTGACGATGGCGTGGCGCCAGGCCGGCACGTCCACCAGGCCATCGGGTCGGCGGGGCGGGTTGTCGTCGGGCTGCGATTCGTGCCAGAAACCCAGCGCAGCGGCCTGTGCCACCGTCACCGCACGCGTCTGCGTCACGGCCACCATCGCTGCGGCCAGGGCATCGGGTTGGTCGGGGTTCAGCAGCTCGTGGCGCCAGTGCACCTGCCGGCCGCGCAGCTCAGCCAGCGACAAGCCGTGCAGCCGGGTCTCTATCGGCAGCAGCGACAGGCAGGGCGCGGCGCCGATCTCATGACGCATTTCCACCGGGCACATGGTGGTGCGCCCGGGCGTGGCGGGCAACACACGCCGGCCGGTGTCGGCAAAAAATATGGCGTTGATGAGTTCGGATTTGCCGCGTGAAAACTCGGCCACGAAAGCCACCACCAGCTTCTCTGAAGCCAGCCGTTCGCGCAGCGTGACCAGCAGCGCCTGGTCGCTGGGCTCCAGCAGTTCGTGGGCCGCGGTTTCCAGGCCGAATGCCGCCACCTGCTGGTCGAGCGCACGCCGCCACAGGGCAAGTGCATCAAGACTGTTGGCAATGGAACTGCTGGACATGGCGCAAAAACCAGGCGCGGCAACGTGGCCTGCGGTCATGCTAATCCACCCGGGGTGGCTGTGAACAGGCAGAAAACAGGCTTGGTTGCAGCCCGTTTCAACGTCGTTGACAGCCCACGCAGAAATAGCTTGAACGCTGCGCCTGCACGATGCGGCGCACTGGCGCGCCACAAACGGCACAGGGCTGCCCGGCGCGGCCGTAAACGGCGGCTTGGTTTTGATAACTGCCGCTGATGCCGTGCACGTCGCTGAAGTCACGCAAGGTGGTGCCACCCAGTTCCAGTGCGCGCGCCAGCGTGCTGCGCAGCGCCTGCAACAAACGCTGCGCCCGCGGCCGGCTGATGCGGTCGGCGCGCAGCCCCGGATGGATGCCGGCCTGGAAGAGCGCTTCGCAAGCGTAAATGTTGCCGGCACCCACCATCACATCACCGGCCAACAATACCGCCTTGATGGGCGCACGACGGCGCTGCAGCGCGGCGTGAAAGCTTTGCGGCGTCAGCGCCGGGTCAAAGGGCTCGGCACCCAGGTGTTGCAGCAGGCCAGCAGCCGGCGCCAGCTGCAGCGCAGCCGACCAGACCACGGCGCCGAACCGTCGCGGGTCGTTCAGGCGCAGCGTGCCCTGGTTGGTTTGCAGGTCAAAGTGATCGTGGGGCCCGGGCTGCCCAGCGCTTTGCAGCAGCGCCAGCGAACCCGACATGCCCAGGTGCATCAGCAGCCCGCCCTGCCCTGCACGCGGCAGCGTCAACGGCAGCCACAGGTATTTGCCGCGCCGTGTGATGTCACCCAGCTGCTGGCCCACCAGCGTGGCCGGCTCCAGGCCCAGCGGCCAGCGCAGCGGTTTCCCGAGCCCCACGGCCAGCACCAGCGCACCTTTCAGCGGCCCTGCGATCCCCCTGCGGGTGACCTCGACTTCGGGGAGTTCAGGCATCCATCATTATGTGAGAATGAATTTGAACCTCCAGGAACCTTGATGGCCGATAGCAGCGCTGCGCAACCCCTGAATCGGCCGGTGCGCCGGGGCTGGCGCCTGCAGCCATCACGGCTTGGTGCCACAACACTGGCTTGTCTTGCGGCACTGCTGGCGCTGACGGCAGTGCCGAGCGCATGGGCACAAAACAGCGCACAAAACAGCGCACAAGACAGCGCACCCGCCAAGGCCAGCGAGCCCGCGCCGCCGGTGGCCAATTCCGAGCTTGACGACCGCTTGATGTACCAGCTGCTGGTGGCCGAAATGGCGCTCGCGCAAGGCGACACCAACACCGCCTTTGACTGGATGCTCGACGCCGCCCGCCGCACCCGCGATGAAGGCCTGTTCAGGCGCAGCACCGACGTGGCGCTGCAAGCGCGTGCTGGCGACCAGGCCCTGCTGGCCACCCGTGCCTGGCGGCTGGCCAGGCCCGAGTCACTGGACGCACTGCGCACGCAGCTGCAGATCTTGCTGGTGATGCAACGTGTAGACGCACTCACCGAACCCCTGCGTTTGCTGCTGGCGCAAACCCCCGCTGATGAACGGGGCGGACTGATCGTTGCGCTGCCCCGGTTTTTGCACCGTGCCGGTGAACCGCGCGTGGTTGCCCAGCTGATGGAAGAAGCGCTGAAACCCTACCGGCAAGTGCCCGCCACGCGGGCGCAGTCGGCCGTGGCGCTGGGCCGCGCGTGGCTGGAGGCCAAGGACAGCGAACGCGCTTGGGCGTTGGTGCAAGAAGCCTTTCAGGCCAGCTCGGCAGACCCGGCTATGCCCGGGCCGGCACTGCTGGCGCTGGAGCTCATGGCAAGCCAACCGCTGGCCGAAGCACGGCTGCAAAACTACCTGGCCAGCCCGGCTGCAGAAACGGGCGTGCGCCTGGCCTATGCACGCGTTTTAACGGGCGCTCAACGCTTCACCGAAGCCGTGGCGCAGCTGGAACGGGCCACCCGCGAGCGGCCTGCTGACGTGCAGCCCTACCTGACCCTGGGTGCGCTGCAGCTGGAACTCAAACAGCCGAAAGAAGCACAAACCGCGCTGTTGCGCTACGTTGCGCTGGCCAGCCAGCCCACCGCTGCGGCTGCGGCTGCGGCTGCGGCTGCGGCTGCGGCTGCGGCTGCGGCTGCGGCGCCGCCGCCCGCTGTTGTGCGAGAAACCCAAACCGAAAGTGAAGCGGCTGACGGCGAAAACGGCGACGACGAATTGCAGCGCCCCGACCGTGGCCTGGTGCAGGCCTGGCTGATGCTGGCGCAGGTGTCTGAACAGCTCGGTGACTTTGCCGGCGCCGAAGCCTGGCTGGCCCGTATCGAAGACCCAGCCAGCGCGCTGGAGGTGCAAACGCGCCGCGCCACCATGCTGGTGCGTCAGGGCAAACTCGACCAGGCGCTGCAGACCATCCGGCTGCTGCCCGAAAACAAACCCGCAGACGCACGCGCCAAACAGCTGGCCGAAGTGTCGGTGCTGCGCGAGGCCAAGCGCTGGCCTGAGGCCTACACCTTGCTCGGCAGCGCGCAGCAGCGTTTTGGTGAAGACGCCGATTTGCTGTACGAACAATCGATGATGGCCGAAAAAAGTGGCCGGCTTGCTGAGATGGAAGAGCTGCTGAAGCGAGTCATCGAACTGAAACCCGACAACGCACACGCCTACAACGCGCTGGGTTATTCGCTGGCCGAACGCAATCTGCGCCTGCCTGAAGCACGCCAGCTGATTCAGCGCGCGCTTGTCCTGGCGCCGGGCGACCCCTTCATCACCGACAGCCTGGGCTGGGTGGAGTACCGGCTGGGCAATCTGGACGAAGCGCTGCGCCTGCTGCGCCAGGCCTGGCAAGCGCGGCCCGACACCGAAATCGGCGCCCATCTGGGCGAGGTGCTGTGGGCGCGCGGCATGAAGGACGAAGCGCGCAAGATATGGCGTGAAGCGCAGGGGCGTGACAGCGCCAACGACGTGCTGCGCGAAGCCTTGACGCGGCTGCGCGTGGACTTGTGACGGCGCGGTGGCGCGCGCGGATTTGCGCGCAGGTGCATCCGCCACCCGCATTCCCGCCCCGCAGGCGGGCGTTGTTGGGCGCTGCGGCCGCGTGCTGGCCCGCGCTGGCCCTGCTGCAAGCCTGCAGCACCGTGCCGGCCGACAGCGCGAGTGCCCCGTGGACACAAGGCCGGCTGCTGCTGCGGGTGGACGCAACACCCAGCCAGACCGCACAAAGCTTCAGTGCCGCGTTTGAGCTGCGCGGCAGCGGCACAAGCGGCGAATTGCGGCTGCTCTCGCCACTGGGCACGCGGCTGGCCACGGCCCTGTGGTCACCCCGCCAGGTGCTGCTGACGACGCCCGAGGGCGAACGCACTTTTGAAAATCTGGACGATCTTTCGCAGCAGGCGCTGGGGCAGCCTGTGCCTTTGGCCGCGCTGCCCGACTGGCTGGCCGGCCGGCCCTGGGCGGGTGCGCCCTTCACACCGCAGCCGGGGGGCTTTGAACAACTGGGCTGGCAGGTGCAAACCGCAGCCCACGCCGACGGACTTCTGGAAGCCCGCCGGCCCGCTGCACCCACCGCACCGGCCGTTTTATTGCGTGTCAAGCTGGAACTGCCAACATGAGTTTGAGCGCGCTGTATGACGTGCCGGCGCCGGCGAAGCTGAACCGCTTTTTGCACATCGTGGGCCGGCGCGCCGACGGTTACCACCTGCTCGAATCGGTGTTTGCCTTGATCGACTGGTGCGACACCCTGCACTTCGAACGCCGCAGTGATGGCCGCATCACACGCCACGACCTGGGCCCGGCCTTGCCCGAAGATGACCTTTGCCTGCGAGCCGCGCGTTGCCTGCAGGCCACCAGCGGCAGCACCTGGGGGGCCGACATTTCCATTTTCAAACACCTGCCGTCGGGCGCAGGCATGGGCGGCGGCAGCTCAGACGCCGCCAGCACGCTGCTGGCGCTGAACCGCCTGTGGGGCCTGCACTGGCCGCGCCAGCAGCTGGCGCAGCTGGGTTTGGCGCTGGGCGCCGACGTGCCGTTTTTTATCAGCGGTGACAACGCCTTGGTGCAAGGCGTGGGCGAACGCTTGATGCCAATCGACCTGCCGGTGGCCCGCTATGCCGTGGTCAAACCACAGGCCAGCATCGCCACGCAAAGTATCTTCGAGCATCCGGCACTGAAGCGGAACACAAAACCGCTCGCCGAAACTGCTACACTCTTGGGCTCACTTGAATGCGACGGAGACTTTGGCTGCAACGATTTGCAGGCTGCCGCCGAAGAACAGTGCGATGAAGTCAGCGCAGTGGCCATCTGGCTGCAAAACCGCTTCGGCAACAGCCGCATGACGGGTTCTGGCAGTGCCGTTTTTTCGAGGGTTGAAGGTTCCAGGGGTGCAGATTCCGGAGCTGATTTTTTGGCAAGAGATTTTTTTGCGACGGACGGCATTGCCGACCGATCTTCAACGGCGCTTGAAGCAAACGATTTGCTGCCGGGTTGGATCAGCCGAATGTGCCTGGGGCTGCGCAGCCACCCGCTGCGGGACTGGGCAGCGTGAGTTGAATTTCAGGTTCAAGCGAAGTGTTTCGGTTGCGCCGGTTAGAGAGTCAGTGTGTATGGGTCGTGGTGCAGATCACGTCCTGTGTAGGGGAGTCGCCAAGTTGGTCAAGGCATCGGATTTTGATTCCGACATGCGAGGGTTCGAGTCCT
>JAYUPP010000549.1:0-5928 GCA_043760045.1 Betaproteobacteria bacterium | reverse complement strand
AGCGTCGGTCTGGGTAGTGCTTGCGAGCCTGCCAGCAGCTGTGCACTCAGCAGCCACAGCGGCAGCACCGAACCGATGGCCGTGGCGACGTAGAACCTTTCTATGACGGCCAGCCCAGGCAGCGGCCCTATCGCCAGGCCCACCTTCAGCGCCGCCCCCAGCGCCGTGGCCAGGCCCAACTGCCAGAACAGCCACCGGCACTGCACCTGCCCGGCAACCCACCCGAACGCCACGGCCACCGAGACGGCCAGCACGCCCAGGGGCAGCGGCTGCGACAGCCGCTGCCCATAAAAACCGGCCATCAGCACGGCGACCGCGGCATTCACCAGCAGCAGCTGCCGCGTCAGGCGGGCGCCCACGCTGGGGTAGAAGGTGCCCGCATATTGGCCCAGGGCCGCGAACACCAGCAACAGCGAAACCTGCGCGAACCAGGCCGAAAAATCAGCAAACGCCGCGTCAGCCAGTTGCTGTGAAGCCAGCACCTGAAAGGCGTAATTCAGTACACCGGCAGCAACACCCGCTGCGACGTAGATCCCGCTGCCGATCATGTGACGAATTTCAGCATCTGTTGCGTGGCAAGAGGGCCGTTCATGCTGGTGCGGCACCAGCTGGGGCACAGTTACTGCCGTTCGCGGTTGCGCCCTGATGATGGCCTGTGACGGGCCGGCAAGCCGGCGCCAGGGCGGGTTGTGAAGCGCCGACAATGAACAGAACGGGCTGGGAGTTCATGACGCAGAGACGCAACGGTTGGCGCACAGCGGCCATGGTGGCTACGGCCGCTGCCATTGTGTTGCCCACGCTGGTGGTGCCCTGGGCCGTGGTGGGTTATGCCGTTTTTGCGCAAATCGTCGCCGTGCTGTTCTGGGGCCGGGCGCTGGCGCTGTGGGGCGTGGCCGACCGCCAGGGCCGGGCGCCGTGGCGCGACCTGGCACCCCTGACCGCAGTGGTGATGCTGCTGGTGCTGGGCATCTGCGGCACCTGGTTGCGGGTTGAAGCGGCGGCACCGGGGCCGGCGGTTTGTGCGCTGGGCCTGCTGTTGGCGGCGCTGCTGACCGCCGCCAGTGCGGCGCGTCTGGGCACCGGCCCGCACGCCGACGCGGCGGCAGCCAGCCTGGTGGCCGGGCTGTTGATTGCGGCCGGCGTGGGTTCGGTCATCGGGCTGCTGCAGGTGGCTGTGCCCGACTACCCCGATGGCTTGTGGGTCGGGCGCTGGCCGGACCACACCCGAGCCGCCGGCAATCTGCTGCAGCCCAATCTGCTGGCCACGCTTTGTGCGATGGCGCTGGCAGGCTCGGTGAGCGGTCAACACGCCGGCTGGTTGGGCCGGCCCGGCTGGTGGCTGGTGACCATGCTGATGCCCGCCAGCGTCGGCCTGACCGCGTCACGCGCCGGTTTGCTGCAGCTGGGGTTGCTGGCGGCGTGGGCCCTGCTGGACCGCAGCCTGCCGCGCCAGGTGCGCTGGGGCCTGGTCATGGCGCCGTTTGTTTGCGTCGGCGTCATCCTCGCCGCGCAAGCGCTGCTGGGTGACCCGCCGACCAGCGCGATGTCCCGGGAAAGTCTGCGCCTGGACGTCTTCCGTGGCGCCTGGGCGCTGATTGCCGAGCAGCCGTGGTTGGGCGTCGGCTGGGACGAACTGGGCACGGCCTGGGCCCTGTCGCCCGCAGTGAACCCGCTCGGGTACCCCACGGACCATGCGCACAACCTGCCGCTGCACCTGGCTGCAGAACTGGGTTTGCCCCTTGCAGTGGCGGCGGTTTCGGGGCTGGTGTGGTCACTGTTGATGGCCTGGAAACGTTGCCAAGGCTCGCCACGCACCGGCTTGCTGATGCTGCTGCTGGCCGTCACCGCACACAGCCTGGCGGAATTTCCACTGTGGTTTGCATTTTTTCTGCTGCCCACGGCGTGGGCGCTGGGGCTGGCGCTGGTGGGGCCGCCGGCACCACCCGGCATGCGACGCCTGGCGGCACCGGTTTGGGTGCCCGCCGGCCTGGCGGTGGCCGTGGCGGCGTTTTTGTGCCTGGGCGACTTTGCCCGCGTGCTGCCTGCAACGCTGCCGCTGCACCACAGCACACCACTGGCCCAGCGTTTGCAACAGGCGCAGGCCAGCTGGCTGTTTGCGCACCATGCGGCCGGGGTGGCCGCCGCCACCTTGCCGGCACCACCGTTGCAAACCTTTGTGCTGGCGCGTCACACCACCATAGACCGCTGCCTGCTGGTGGCCTGGTCCACCGCGCTGGCGCGCAACCAGCGCCTGAACGAGGCGCGTCATGTCGCCCAGCGCGTACAGCTCTACCCCGGGTGGAGCCCGTCCCCCTGGTTGGAAGCGTGCCAGCGCAGGGGTTTCGATCAGCTGCCGGCGGGCAGGCCAGAGCAGCCGCTGGACTGGCGTCAACTGCGCCGGTGAAATGGAGCCACAGCCGTTTGGCGCCCAGCCACCGTGCCCTTCTACAACCCAGGGTCACCGCACCCGCTTGACCCACCCAGGCCCACCATGGACAACCGCGCCCTGTATGACCGGCTGTACGTGCCGCTCAAGATTGCCACGCTTGTGGCGCTGGGCGTATTTGCCTGGCGCATCATTTCGGAATACCAGACCAGCGGCTACTGGCTGCTGCTGGCGGTGCTGCTGGGCGAAGTGGTGGTCATCGCGCTGGTGCTGATTTCACCCCGCCCTTCAGCGGTGATGGTGACGCCCCGGGCGCTGCTGTTCACCAACGCCGCCACCTTCTATTTTTTGTTCGTCTCGGTCAAACCCGGGCTGCAATGGCTGCCGCCGGCCATACCGGGCCTGCTGGTGGTGTCGGGCATCGCCTTCCAAATCTTGGCCAAGCTGACCTTGGGGCGCTGTTTTGGCCTGCTGCCCGCCATCAGGGGCATCGTGGTGCGGGGCCCGTACCGCCTGGTGCGCCACCCCATTTACACGGGTTATCTGTTGACCCACCTGGGGTTTTTCCTGGTCGCCACGTCGTGGCACAACCTGCTGGTCTACGCGGTGCTGTATGCCTGCCAGGTGATGCGCATCCTGGACGAAGAAACCATCCTTTCCACCGACGCCACATACCGGGCCTACAAGCAGCGAGTGCGCTGGCGCCTGATACCGGGCATTTTTTAAGGCCAGTGCTGCGGCGGGTGCCGTTTGTGGCAGATCACCGGCCCGGCCCTTGGGCGGCAGACGGGCCCCCCCTAAGTACAGGTTGTCAACCAAGAGTCATTGAATGACAGTTGAACTGTGGCCTGGGACGCTTGGCTGAGCTGTAAAAGAGCTATCCGGGAGTCACGGCAGGGGAAAGCAGCGCAGCAATCTGTGCCTGTTTTTCGACTGTTATCACCCATTGCAACTGTTGAAAAGGGAAACATCATGTTCCAAGTTCTGAAATCTTTCTGGACCGAAGACGAAGGTGCTGCGGCCATTGAATACGCGCTGATCGCGGCCTTGATTGCCATCGCCATCGTGGTGGGCGCGGGCTTGCTGGGCGGCGGCATGAACACCATGTTCACCAACCTGGGCAGCTACGTCACGGCGCTGTCGGCTTCGATTCCCTGAGTCGACCAAGCCCAGTAGTTGGTTCGGTCGGCTGTCAAGACCGGCCAATTTTTGGCCCGGGGCTCGCCAGTGCGAGCCCCGATTTGTTTCAACAGCGCCTTCGTCCAGGGCTTGGACGGCTGGCGTGTGTTCCGGGTGCTGGTGACATGAGCCCTTGGTTGCCCTGGTTGGTGTTGTGCCTGGCGCTGGCAGCGGCCTGTTGGTGGGACTGGCGCGACCGGCGCATTCCCAACGCGTTGGTGGTGGGCACCTTGCTGGCGGGCCTGGCGCTGCAGGTTTTTTCGCCACCCGGTGCCGGCTTGTTTGAAGCCGAGCGCCGGGGTGGGCTGGGTGTGGCGTCGGCCGCCGGCGCTGCGCTTGTGATGTTGTTGGCGGGTTTGTGGCTGTGGCGCGTCAAGCTGTTCGGCGCCGGTGACGCCAAACTGCTGGCGGCAGTGGCAGCCTTCACGGGCTGGCCCGGTGTGGTGGCGTTGCTGCTGTTGACGCTGCTGGCGGGCGGTATCCTTGCGGTGACGGCCTTGTTGCTGCAGCGGCAGTCTCTGGCTGCAGGGTTGAAGGCAAGGAAAGCGGCGTCGCCTGCCCGTTTGCCCTATTCGCTGGCCATTGCAGCGGGGGCGCTGGTGCAGGCGGCGGTGGCGGCCAGCGGCAAGTCGCCCTGGCAGTGAAATGATGCCCACTGACGGCAAGGGAACGATGCTGTGAAGAACATGCGAGCGCTCGTCGTGCTGGGTTTGGCGGTGCTGGCCGGCGTGATTGCCGTTGTGCTGGCCGCCCGATGGATGACGCAACGCGGCGGCGAAACCACGCAACTGGTGGTGGCGTCGCGCGACGTGCCGCTGGGCAGCTTGCTGGACAGCACCATGATCACCAGCATCGCGTGGCCGGGCAATGTGCTGCCCGTGGGCGCTTTCAGCGACCCCAAGGAAACCGAGGGCCGCGTCGTCAAGAGCGCCATCACCCGCGGTGAGCCGCTGCTGGAAGCCAAGCTGGCGCCCAAGGGCGCGCGCGGCGGGCTGTCGGCGGTCATCGGCCCGGGCATGCGGGCCATCTCGGTGCGTGTCAATGAAGTGGTGGGGGTGGCGGGTTTTGCGTTGCCCGGCAGTTTTGTTGACGTGATGGTGCACACCAAGGTCGACGACCCGCGCTTCGGCAAAAACGGCGAAATCTCGAAAATCGTGCTTGAACGCATCCTGGTGTTGGCCGTGGCACAAGAGG
Organism: Betaproteobacteria bacterium; assembly: GCA_043760045.1. Taxonomy (GTDB): domain Bacteria; phylum Pseudomonadota; class Gammaproteobacteria; order Burkholderiales; family Burkholderiaceae_C; genus Rubrivivax. The sequence continues at coordinate 1,169 of JAYUPP010000549.1, read as the reverse complement.
CCGGCCGCGACGACACCAAACCCAAGGTGGTGAGCGCCGTCACGCTGGAGGTAACGCCCGAGCAGGCCGAGCAGCTGGACCTGGCACGCAGCGTGGGCAACCTGTCGCTGGTGCTGCGCAACCAGCTCGACAAAGAGTCGGCCCGTACGGCAGGTTCGGGCAAATCCGACCTGTTTGCCGCCAACCCGGCCGCTGCCGCGGTGCCGGCGCCAGCCAAGGTAATGGCCAAGCCCGCCGCAGTGCGCAAGCCCGTGGTGGCGGCCGCTGTGCAACCCCCAGCGGCGGCGCCGCCGCCCGAGCCCAAACAGGCGCCCAAACCGGCGCCTAAGATTGAAATCATTCGCGGCGTTCAGCGCTCGGAGGTGGAACTGTGACACGCTTGCCCGGCATTCCTACGCGTGTGTTCATGGCCTGCAGCCGCAAGTTGCGGTCCGGGTTGCGCGGCCTGCACGGACGGTGCACGGGCGCGCGACCGTCAACGCGCACCACCGCAGCGGTGCTGACGGCGGGCCTGCTGTTGGCGGGGCTGGCGCAGGCGCAGCCCATGACCTTGGGCACGGGCGGCGCCGAAATTGCCCCACCCGTGTCGGTGACCGTGGGCAAGTCGACGCTGATCCGCCTGCCGGCGCCGATCGAAAGAATTTCCATCGGCAACCCCACGGTGCTGGACGTCACGCTGACTTCGGACCGTGAGCTGTACATCCTGGGCAAGAGTTTCGGCTCCACCAACCTGATGATGTGGCGCAAGGACGGGCCGGTGACGGTGGTTGATGTGTCGGTGGCCATCGACCTGTCAGGCCTGCAGGCGCAACTGGTGGCCATCTTGCCGGGTGAGCCCGGCATCGTGGTCAAGTCGGCCGCCGATTCCATCGTGCTGTCAGGCACCGTCAGCAGCGCGGTGAAGGCCGATCAGGCGGTCTCCATCGCCGAGGGTTTTGCCACTGCCGGTTCACGCACACCCGTGTCGGCCGGTGCAGGCAGCGGCGCCAGGGGCGGTGCGGCGGCGCTGGCTGCCGTGCTGCCCACGTCCAAAGTCATCAATCTGCTGTCCATCAATGCGCCGCAGCAGGTGATGCTGGAAGTGAAAGTGGCCGAAATCTCGCGCACCTTGCTCGACCAGTTTGGCATCAACCTGAACCTGAACCGGGTCGCCGGTTCGGTGACCTGGG
>JAYUPP010000548.1:0-5944 GCA_043760045.1 Betaproteobacteria bacterium | reverse complement strand
GCGGTGGCCACATGTTCCAGAAAATCGGCCATCGGGCCGTCGCCGTGCACCATCACTTCACGGGCAGTATTGGGTGCCCCATGCACCGCCACCGGCAGCGCCGGTGCGCCGGCCGGGTAACTGTAGAAACCGCGCCCGCTTTTGCGCCCCAAGAGCCCACCGGCCACCATTTCGGCTTGCAGGCCGCTGGGCATGTAGCGCTTGTCGTAGAAGTTGGCGGCGTAGACGGAATTCGTGACCGCGAAGTTGGTGTCGTGGCCTATCAGGTCCATCAGTTCACACGGCCCCATGCGAAAGCCTGCAGCCTTCAGGCAGGCGTCCAGCACCTGCGGCGTAGCCGCCCTTTCCTGCAGCAGCGCCAGCGTTTCGGCGTAATAAGGCCGCGCAATGCGGTTGACGATGAACCCCGGCGTGCTGGTGGCATGCACCGGCGTTTTGCCCCAGGCTTTTGCCAGGTCAAAGATGGCTGCAGCCACCGCTGCATCGGTCTGCAGCCCAGCCACCACTTCCACCAGTTTCATCAGCGGCACGGGGTTGAAAAAGTGCATGCCCACCAGCCGGCCGGGGTGTTGCAGACCCCTGGCGATGGCGGTCACGCTGATGCTGCTGGTGTTGGTGGCCAGCACCGCATCGGCACCCAGCAGGCCTTCGAGTTGCGCAAACAAAGCCTGCTTGGCTTCGAGCTTTTCAACGATGGCTTCCACCACCAGCTGCGCACCGGCTGCGGCTTGCAGCGAGGCCACGGGCTGTATACGCGCCAATGCGGCCTGTGCTTCAGCGGGCGACAGCCGGCCTTTGCTCACCAGGCTGTCGAAGGTGGTGGCCAGCTTGTTTTTCGCGGCGGCGGCAACGCCTTCGGTGAGGTCGAAAAAATAGACCAGGTGGCCCGCTTGCGCTGCCACTTGGGCAATGCCGGCACCCATGATGCCGGCGCCCACGACCAGCGTGGGGGCCGCTTTCAAATTGATGTTCATGAGCAGAGTATCCCGCCGCGAGCTGGCCGTGGGTCAGGCCGTGGGTTCGTAGGTCTTCAGGTGAAAACTCAATCAGTTTCCAGATGGAAGCTCAGTAAGTTTCCAGATGGAAGCTCAGTAAGTTTCCAGATGGAAACGGCCCTCGCGCTTCAGCACGCTGCCGATTTCGTCCCAAGAGTGGCCGGCCTGGGTGGCGATGTCTTTCAGCGCCAGCGCCACACCTTCTTCCATCGCTTTCAAGCCGCAGACATAGAAATGCGCGTTGGCATCGGAGAGCAGCTTCGCCACGTCGGCAGCACGTTCGCGCATGGCGTCTTGCACATACTTTTTGGGCTGGCCCGGTGTGCGGCTGAAAGCAAAGCTGATGTCGATGAAGTCTTTGGGCAGGCTTTGCAGCGGGCCGAAGTAGGGCAGTTCTTCCTTCGTGCGGGCGCCGAAAAACAGCATCAGCTTGCCGCCTTCAAACTTGCCGCTGGCACGCAGCCGCCGGCGCCATTCGGTCATCGCGCGCATCGGTGCGCTGCCGGTGCCGGTGCAGATCATCACGATGTGGCTCTTCGGGTGATTGGGCATCAGGAAACTGCAGCCGAAGGGGCCGATGACTTCGCAGGTGTCGCCCACTTTCAGGTCGCACAGGTAGTTGCTGGCCACACCGCGCACCGGCTGGCCCTGGTGGTCTTCCAGCACGCGCTTGATGGTGAGCGAGACGTTGTTGTAGCCCGGCCGTTCGCCGTTGCGCGGGCTGGCGATGCTGTACTGGCGCGGGTGGTGGGCGCGGCCGGCTGCGTCCCGACCCGGCGGGATCACCGCGATGCTTTGGCCTTCCAGCACCGGCAATGGCAGGGCGCCGAAGTCGAGCACGATGTGGTGTGTGTCGTAATCGCTGTTGCCGCCTTTGCCCACTGCAGCGCCCACTTCGGTGACGCGCACATTGCCCGTTATGGTGGCGGTGATGGTTTTGCCGGTGGACTTTGGACCGTAGAGATTGGTGTAGGCGTGGGCCGCCGACCACGGCGGCAACTGCGCGCCGTATTGCGTGCTGTTGAATTCATCCGCCAGGGCGGCGTTGATCGCGGGCGCGCTGTCTTGCGCCACGGCCGCGGCTTCCGCGCCCACACCGGCTTCGGCCATCTGTTCAGCCGACAGTTCAGCGGGCAACGACTCCCAACCCAACTGTTCTTCCAGCGTGTAGGCCTTGACTTTGGGCACCAGGCGCCAGTTGTCGATCGACCCCGTGGGGCAGGGCGATATGCAGGCCATGCACAGATTGCAAGTCTCGGCGTCCACCACATAGTTGGCGCTGTCGTGCGTGATGGCCTTCTGCGGGCAGATGGCCTCGCAGGTGTTGCAGCGTATGCAGATCTCGGGGTCGATCAGATGCTGCTTGATGACGGTGACATCCGATGCGCCCATGACCGTTCCTTCAAGCGAAGCGCACGTAGTCGAAATTCACCGGCTGGCGGTTGATGCCCATCACGGGTGGTGCTATCCAGTTGGCGAATTTGCCGGGCTCGACCACCCGGCCCATCAGGCTGGTGACATAAGCGCGGTCTATGCCAGTAGGAAGCCATTCGTCCACCTTGGCAGCCCATTCAGCAGCGCTGACCACACGCCCTTCAGGCGACACCTTCACGCCCGACAGTGAACCGATGTTGCGGTGGAACGCCTTGTGCGGCGTCAGCAGACGATACGGTATGCCGGCCTTCTCTATCACCTTGTTCCAGCGCCCGACACCGACCACGCTGTCTTTGATGTAGTCGTCGCGCAGCACTTCATTCAGCGCGTTCAGCATCGGCACCTCTTTCTCAAGGAGCGCACCGTTCACGACATGCAGCACGCGGTAAGTCTGGCCGCGCAGCTGGTGGTCGTCCAGACGCTTGCCTTCTTCATAACGGCCTTTCAGCCCGGTGCTGTAGAAAGTGGCGGCGTTGCTGGACTCATCAGCGCCAAACAGATCGATGGTGACGCTGAAGTGGAAGTTCAGATACCGCTGGATGGTGGGCAGGTCGATCACACCGGCTTCGCGCAACTTCTTCGGGTCATCGGTCTTCAGCTCGTTCATCGCCGCGCAGGTGCGGCTGATGATGCGGCTGATGCCGGCCTCGCCCACAAACATGTGGTGCGCTTCTTCGGTGAGCATGAACTTGGTGGTGCGCGCCAGCGGGTCGAATGCACTCTCAGCGAGTGCACACAGCTGGAACTTGCCATCGCGGTCGGTGAAGTAAGTGAACATGAAAAACGCCAGCCAGTCGGGAGTTTGTTCATTAAAGGCTTGCAGGATGCGCGGGTTGTCAACTTGGCCGCTGCGGCGCTGCAGCAGCGCAACGCCCTCTTCGCGGCCGTCGCGGCCAAAGTGTTTGTGCAGCAGGTAAACCATGGCCCACAGGTGGCGGCCTTCTTCGACGTTGATTTGAAAGAGGTTGCGCAGGTCGTACATGCTGGGCGCCGTCAGTCCCAGGTGGCGCTGCTGTTCCACGCTGGCCGGTTCGGTGTCGCCTTGCGTGACGATGATGCGGCGCAGGTTGGCGCGGTATTCGCCAGGCACGTCTTGCCAGGCGTCCTCGCCTTTATGGTCGCCGAAGTGAATCTTGCGGTCTTTTACGCCCGGGTTCAGGAAGATGCCCCAGCGGTAATCGGGCATCTTCACGTGGCCAAACTGCGCCCAGCCTTCGGGGTCAACGCTGGTGGCCGTGCGCAGATAAACGTCGAAGTTCTGGCTGCCATCAGGGCCCATGTCGTCCCACCATGAAAGGAAACTGGGCTGCCACTGTTCAAGCGCACGCTGCAGCGTGCGGTCTTCGTTCAGGTTCACGTTGTTGGGAATCTTCTGTGCGTAGTCGATGGTGCTCATGGTGTTCGTCTTTGGTGATGAAGTGTTGAACGGTCAGACCCGGTTCCAGTCGAAGGCCGCTTTGTCGCCTTTGCCGTAAACCTTCAACGCGCCTTTTTCGCCCACGGCATTCGGGCGCTGGAAAATCCAGTTCTGCCACGCGGTCAAGCGGCCGAAGACGCGGGTGAACATGTTTTCGGGGCCGTTGAAACGCAGGTTGGCCTCCAGCCCGGTCAGTGCATCCGGGCTCATCGCCACGCGCTCTTCAATGGCGATGCGGGTTTCATCGGCCCAGTCGATGTCGTCGGGGTTGCTGGTGACGAGGCCCAGCGCAAAGGCGGCGTCGGCGTCCAGCGCCTGGCCCGACTTTGCACGCACGGCTTCCATGGCCGGCGCTTCGTTGTAGTAGCGCCGCTGCAGCCGGCTTTGCCCGGTCACCATCGGGTACAGGCCGAAGTTGGCTTCGGCAACGGTGATCTTCGGCGCCTTGGCTTCGTCGTCAGGCAAAGCCAGGTGGTAACTGCGGTCGCAGGCCAGCGCCAGTTCAAGGAAAGTACCAGCGAAACAGGAACCGGATTCGATCAGCGCAAACAGGCTGCGTGACGAAACGTCGATGCGGCTGAAGGTGCGGCGCAGCAGGCCCGCTGTTTCGCGCACCAGCCAGTGGTTTGGGTGCGCCAGCAGCGTGGCGTCCATGGCCAGCACAGCGGCTGCATCACCTTGCGTTTTCAGCAGCCAGGTGCCGATGTCCAGCTCATTCGTGCGCATGTTCAGGATGGCGTCTTCCAGTTCGCGCGCCAGTTGCAGCGGGTACCAAGATGCACCTGCGGCTTCGATACCGGCAATGCTGGTGGGCTGCGTGCCCGACGGTGCAATGACGCTGAAAACGGCGGTGCGTTTGCTGCGGTCGATTTCGACAGTCACATGGGAATACCGCAATGCGTTTTCTTCGATTGCGCACTGCAGTGGCGTTAGCACCACGCCTTTGCCATCGGCCGGGCGGTCGCTGCCGGCTGCCAGCTGCAGCGCGCGCTCTTGCACCTTGCCTGCGAATTGCGCCGGCTTGGCGATGTCGTCCACCAGCCGCCAGTCTTTGGCACGCTGGCCGCGCACACCTTCCACGCTGGTGCAAAACACGTCGGCCAGGTCGTGCCGCACCTTCTTTTTGTCGGTGACGCGGGTCAGGCCACCGGTGCCCGGCAGCACACCGAGCAGCGGCACTTCGGGCAGGCTGACGGCGCTGCTGCGGTCGTCCACCAGAATGATCTCGTCGCAGGCCAGCGCCAGCTCATAACCACCGCCGGCGCAGGCGCCGTTCACGGCGGCCAGAAATTTCAGCCCGCTGTTTGCACTGCTGTCTTCCAGCCCGTTTCGCGTTTCATTGGTGAACTTGCAGAAGTTCACCTTCCAGGCGTGGCTGGAAACACCCAGCATGAAGATGTTGGCGCCCGAGCAGAAGACCTTTTCTTTCGCGCTCGTGACCACCACCGTGCGCACTTCGGGGTGTTCAAAACGGATGCGCTGGATGGCGTCGTTCAGCTCGATGTCCACGCCCAGGTCGTAGCTGTTCAACTTCAGTTTGTAGCCGGGGCGCAGGCCGGCGTTTTCATCAAAGTCGGCCAACAGCGTGGCCACAGGGCCTTCGAACTTCAGTTTCCAGTGGCGGTATTGCTCGGGGCTGGTGCGGTAGTCAACGCGGGGGCTTGTGTTCATGCGGGTGCTCCGGGGTTGGTTGCTGTCGGCGGCTGCCGGGTGCAGCGCTGCTTTTCATCAATTGACACGCATCATAGTGCTTATTTTAGTGAAGTCAACCAACAACATGAAGTATTATGCAGTTTCAACTAAAACTCCAACTGCAGCGCCTGGCGCACCAAGCTGCGCAGCGCGGCAAACGTGGCGTGCAAAGGCTGTGCGCTGGTGTTCAGTTGGAAGTCGGCCTTGGAATAAAAAGCGGCGCGCCCTGCCAGGATGCCTTTCAGGTCGGCCATCGCTTCGCGGCTGGCGGCCATGGGCCGCAGGTCGCCCTGGGCGGCCACCCGCTTCATGTGGTCTTCCGGGTCGGCCTGCAACCACAGTGTGGTGCAGTGGCTGAGCAGCTGGTTGAAGGTGGCCGCGTCGCTGACCAGGCCTCCCGGGGTGG
>JAYUPP010000547.1:0-5959 GCA_043760045.1 Betaproteobacteria bacterium | reverse complement strand
ACCGCGCGGCCGGTGGACCTGGCGCATGCGCCGGCCGACGTGGCTGCCGCCGGCAGCACGCTGCACCCCGACCAGCCGCAGCGTGTCATCGCGCAGGCCGCTTCGTTGCTGTCCAGCCTGTCCAGCTTTGTCGGTGTCGTCACCGCACCGCGCAAAGCCAGCGTGTTCCACCACATCGAGTTCTTGCGCTTGGGTGAAAGGCGCGTGCTCGTCATCCTGGTGGCGCCCGACGGTGACGTGCAAAACCGCGTCATCTTCACCCTGCGCGACTACCAGCAAAGTGAATTGCTGGAAGCCACCAATTACCTGAACGCGCATTACGCGGGCCTGACGATTGAAGAAGTGCGCGAGCGCCTGAAGCATGAAATAGACGCGCTGCGCGGCGAGATTGCTGCGCTGATGCAGGCGGCAGTGCAGGCAGGCAGCGAAGTGCTGGCTGAAAGCACCGACCAGGTGGTGGTGTCGGGCGAACGCAACTTGCTGAGCATGCAAGACTACGGCAGCGACATGAGCAGCCTGCGGCGGCTGTTTGACGTGTTCGAGCAAAAGACAGAACTCATGCGGTTGCTTGATGTGAGCAGCCGCGCCGAAGGTGTGCGCATCTACATCGGCGGCGAGAGCAAGGTGGTGCCCTTTGAAGAGCTTTCCGTAGTGGCCGCGCCTTATGAAATCAACGGCCGCATCGTCGGCACGCTCGGCGTCATCGGCCCCACGCGCATGGCCTATGACCGCATGATCCAGATCGTGGACATTACCGCGCGGCTGGTGGGCAACGCGCTGTCAGGCAAGCCATGATGAACGACTGATCACGGCGCAACCGCAGCGGCGATTGAGTTGCGTTTGACACCCGCGTTTGACACCCGATACACGCGCCTAGAATGCGCTTCCCCTCAAAGGGCCGTTAGCTCAGTTGGTTAGAGCAGAGGACTCATAATCCTTTGGTCGTAGGTTCAAGTCCTACACGGCCTACCACCCTGCGTTGTGAAGCAGTGCTGTACCCGCGCAATGCCCGCGCACAGCATCCGCTTGTCCTACACCCGGCCGCGCTGCCAGCCGATGTTGCGGCGCGGCTTCCTTGTCGAAACTTGAGACTTCCTGTTTCAACTTCCAAGGACGTTTCATGAATTTCAAACAATCCCTGCTCGGCGCCGCTGTGGCCTCTTTGGTCGTCATGACAACGGCGCATGCGCAAACGAGCAGCGGCACGGTCGCAGCACCCGACACCAAAGTCGGCGGCGAGGCCAGCATTCCCAATCAGGACAAGGGCGCAAAGCCCATGGCTTCACAGGTCAGCCGCGATTCGGTGAAGGCGCAGGCCAAAACAGCGCGTGCTGATGGCGCCATCGTCAGCGGCGAAAAGAGCACCCGCGCCCAGGGCACCAAGCCCGCCACGGCGACGCAGGCAACAAAGAGCCGCACGCAGGTTCGTGCTGAAGCTGCCAGGGCGCGCAAGGCGGGAGAAATCGAAACCGGGCAACGCTCGGTGAAAGACCAGGACAAGGGCGGCATCAAACCTTGAGGAGCTTGGTGACTCGGCGGCGATCGGTTTAGCGCAAGCCGCGCCGTCAAGCGCTGAAAGCACGCGGCCTTTGCTGGCGTCGAGGCTTGGCGCAGACGCCTTGCACGACGGGTGGCGTCTCTCGCCGCTTGAGGCCCTGTTTCAAGGGTAATGCCTGACAGTACTTGCCTGTGGCTGGGCGGGTATTGTCAGAAAACAGTAAGCGCGCTGGCGAACAGTCAGGCTGTCTATTCGCAGGCAGCGCATGCTTACCGCCCTCAACGCCCTTCAGCTGATTTTGTACATCGCACTGTTGTCCCTTGTGGGGCAGGCAGTGCTTTTTGTTTTGGCGGGCGCCAAGCGCGACAGCAATTTTTTCTACAAGTTGCTGCAGGTGGTGACCAAGCCCTTCACGCTGCCGGTGCGCAAGCTGACACCCAAACTGGTGGCCGACCGTCATGTGCCGGTGGTGACCTTTTTGCTGTTGCTGGTGGTCTACGCCATCGTCACTTTTGAGCGCGCCAACCTGTGCGTTATGCAGCATGTGCTGGGACAGGCGGGTTGCCAATGAGCCGCTTTGAATATCAGTGGCTGAAGCTGCAAGCCGTTGTGCAGCTGGTGGTGGGCCGCAACGCAGCCGCGCTGGCGGTCTTCAATCGCATGCTGCAGGCCTGGCCCGACGACAGCTACGCACTGTCCAGCCGCGCGCATTTGCTGGTGCAGGCCGGCCGCACGGCTGAGGCCTTGATCGATTCACAACGCTTGCTGCATTTACCCGGCGCCACCGGCAGAGCCTGGTTCAACCACGGCTTCATGCTTGAAGCAGCCGGCCATGTGGAAGAGGCCCGCGCGGCCTTTGTCAAAGCCACTGAACTGAGCCCCGATCTCGACCGCGCCTGGTACGGCCTGGGCCTGGTGCTGATACGCCTGCACCGTTTTGACGAAGCCGTGGCGGCGCTCAAGCGCAACACCGAATTGCAACCCATGAGCCCTTACGGCTGGTACCAGCTGGCCCGGGTGCATGTGGACCGACATGAGCCCGACAAGGCGGCGAAGATCATTCGCCATTTGAAGGGTTTCGAGCCCAAGGTGGCGGCGCAACTTGAGCGCGAAACCGGTTTGTTGGTCAACAGCAAAGCGCTGTAGTCACGGCGTGGGGGCGGCATAGCTTTTGAAGTGTGGGCCGGCTGAGTGCCGGCTGTGGTGTCGCCCAGCAGACGGGCGGCGGTGTGTGGCAGAAGGTGTTGGGCCCGCGATGCGGGCGAAATCCTTTCATCAAGAGGTGACGCAATGAAGGTGAGTGAGAACCACCAGCGCTACTGGCAGAAGAACTTGCGGATCACGGCGATCCTCTTGTTCATCTGGTTTGTGGTGACCTATGTCGTGAGCTACTTCGCGCGCGATTTGAGTTTCAACTTCTTTGGCTGGCCGTTCAGTTTCTGGATGGGCGCGCAAGGCTCGCTGGTCATCTACTGCGTGATCATCTGGTTCTACGCGCACTACATGAACAAGCTGGACATCGAACACGGCGTTGCCGAGGAGGAATGACATGGCTGGCTTGAGTTTTGAGCCCCAAGCGGGCGCCACCAACAAAGAGGCCAATGAGGCCTTCAAGAAGGGGCTGAACAAGGTTTATGGCTGGTACACCGGGGGCTTCATTGCTTTCGTCATCGTGCTGGCCATCGCCGAGCAGATGGGGCTTTCGCGTGGCGCGATTGGCATCATCTTCTTGTTAGCTACCGTGGCCTTGTATGCCGGCATCGGCATCATGAGCCGCACCAATGATGCCGCTGAGTACTACGTGGCGGGCCGTCGTGTGCCGGCCGTTTACAACGGCATGGCCACCGGTGCCGACTGGATGAGCGCAGCCTCATTCATCGGCATGGCCGGCACGCTGTACCTCACGGGTTATGGCGGTCTGGCTTTCATCATGGGCTGGACGGGCGGCTACTGCCTGGTGGCGCTGTTCCTGGCGCCTTACCTGCGCAAGTTCGGGCAGTTCACCATCCCTGACTTTTTGGGCGCACGTTACGAAGGCAACATCCCGCGTTTTGTGGGTGTGCTGGCGGCCATCCTGTGCTCGTTCACCTACGTCGTGGCGCAGATTTACGGCGTCGGCCTCATCACCACGCGGCTGTCGGGCTTGGCCTTCGAGATCGGCATTTTTGTCGGCCTGGGCGGCATCTTGGTGTGCTCTTTCCTGGGCGGCATGCGCGCCGTCACTTGGACACAGGTGGCGCAGTACATCATTTTGATCATTGCCTATCTCATTCCGGTAATTTGGCTGTCGGTTAAACAAACGGGTGTGCCCATTCCGCAAGCCATCTACGGCTACCAGCTTGAGAAGGTCACGGCGCAAGAGAAGAAGCTGATCGACGACCCGAAAGAAAAGGAAGTCATCGCCATCTTCAAGAAGCAGTCTGACGACCTGGCTGCCAAGCTGAAAGACGTGCCGGCTGCGCTGGCTGCCGACAAAGCGGCCGCTGAGGCCAAAGTGGCGACTTTGAAAGCCGCCACGGCTCCTTTGGCTGAGCTGCAGGGTGCTGAAAAAGCGCTCGCCGCGATGCCCAAAGACGCTGCTGCTGCCAAGGATGCCTGGACGAAAGCCAAGGCTGCCGCCGACGGCCGCGCCAAGCCGCTGGCCGGCATGCCGCGCCACGCCGCGCAGTACGCCGGTGACCCCAACGGTGACGAGAAGGCGCAAAAAACCTTCAATGAATCGCGCCGCAACTTCCTGGCACTGGTGTTCTGCCTGATGGTGGGCACGGCGGCGCTGCCGCACATCCTGATGCGCTACTACACCACGCCTTCGGTGAAGGACGCGCGGGACTCGGTCACCTGGTCGCTGTTTTTCATCTTCTTGCTGTACTTCACGGCGCCGGCACTGGCCGTGCTGGTGAAGTACGAGGTCTTCAACGTGCTGGTGGGCACGCCGTTTGACAAATTGCCGGCCTGGATTTCGGCCTGGGCGAAGGTGGACCCGGCGCTGTTGTCGGTGGCTGACATCAATAAAGACGGCATCTTCCAGCTGGGTGAAATGCGCATCGGTGGCGACATCATCGTGCTGGCCACGCCTGAAATTGGTGGCTTGCCTTATGTCATCTCTGGCATGGTGGCGGCGGGTGGTTTGGCCGCTGCGCTGTCCACGGCCGACGGCCTGCTGCTGACGATTGCCAATGCGCTGAGCCACGACGTGTACTACAAGATGATCGACCCTAACGCGCCCACTGCACGGCGTGTGATGGTCTCCAAGGTGCTGCTGTTGGTGGTGGCTTTGGCGGCGGCTTTGGTGGCGGCGCAGAAACCGGCGGACATCTTGTTCCTGGTGTCGGCGGCGTTCTCGTTCGCTGCGGCGGCCTTTTTCCCGGCACTGGTGTTGGGCGTGTTCTGGAAACGCGCCAACAAATGGGGCGCCACGCTGGGCATGATTTCTGGCCTGGGCATCACGTTCTTCTACATGGTGACCACCCAGCCTTGGCTGCGCAGCATCTTCGGCGTCACCTCGCCCATCGAGCTGTGGTTTGGCATCCTGCCCATTTCGGCCGGTGTGTTTGGAGTGCCGCTCGGGTTTGCGGTCATCATCATCGTCAGCTTGCTGACGCCCGCGCCTTCGGCTGAAACGCAGGAACTGGTGGAACACGTTCGTTACCCGAACCTGAACACCACCCGCGCTTGATGCGCTGACGTTTCATGATTCGGGGCAACGCCCCGAATCATGGAACCCTTCCAAACTAATTCAGCCCACCGGGTCTGTTCGACCGGTGGCCGAAACGAAGAAGGCTGGCCTGCGCCAGCCTTGTTTTTTTTCGCCTTGACTGCTTTGGCGCTGGCCGAATTGATGTGGATGTGGCCCATGATCCGGGGCCTTGCCCCACATCATGAAGGTTAGCTCAAGCGTGCAAGCGGGAACTGCGCGGCACGCTGGCCAGCAAAAAATCCATCTGGTCAGCCACGATGCGGCGGCCGCGCAAGATCATGTCTTCATGCAGGCTGGGCACGTAGGGCAGGAAGAGCAGGCTCATGCGCGCTTCTTCAGGCAGGCGGTTGCCCTTGTGGCCGTTGCAGGCGCGGCACGCGGTGATGCAGTTCATCCAGGTGTCATGCCCACCGCGCGACACCGGCACGATGTGCTCGCGTGTCAGTTCGTCAAACACAAAATGCCGGCCGCAGTAGGCACAGAAGTGCCGGTCACGCGCAAACAGCTTGGGGTTCGACAACGCGGGTGCCTGGCGCCACGCGCGTGAAGGCACGGCGCCGCGCACGGCCACGATGGGGTGCACTTCAATGCGGCTTTGGCGGCCGGTGCTGCGTTGTGTGCCACCGCGCAGCACCTGGAAGGTGTCACCCAGCGTCCACGCCACAGCGTCGCTGGCGTACAGCACCGCCGCTTCGCGTGGGCTGATCCACGCCTGCGGGCGACCCGAGATGTCGAGTTGCAGCACGTCCATGGTGCGTAGCGTA
>JAYUPP010000546.1:0-5969 GCA_043760045.1 Betaproteobacteria bacterium | reverse complement strand
ACACCCACATAGTTGGTGGTGAAGTTGGTGGCAGCTGCGCGGTTGTTGGTGTAAATGCGCGCTTTCTGACCGTCGGCGTCAAAAGCCACGCGCCATTCGAGTGTGCGGTTGAAGGCGGCTGAAGGTGCTGCGGGCAGCGTGATGCCGTGCACCCAGACGGCCACGTTGCCGTTCAGGCTGCCGCCTTTGAAGTCGCCCGGATACTTGGCGATGAACTCTTCCAGGTTCGCCGCATAAGGCCAGGTGTCGAAGGCCGCCGAGCTGTTGGCTGCCGGCGCCACGCGCACCTTGCTGCCGATTTCGGTGGCTATTGCCATGGGCGTGGCCTTGCGCGTGTTGGCGCGGTACTCCATCGTGCTGCCGGCCGGGAAGAAGTTGCTTGCCAGCTGGCTGTGCGTGGTCGTGTTGGGGCCCCAGCCGCCGTAGTCAAAGTTGCCGTCTTTGCTGCCGAAGCTGCGGATGTCGTTCACCACATCGCTCATGCGCCGGCCGGCCAGCGTCAGCACGGTAGAGCCCGCGCGCTCGTCGTCATAGGTCTTGCAGTAGCTGGAAGCAAACGGCGCCGCGCTGGCCACCAGACCGATGTTCAAGCCGCTGCTCGGGCAGTCGTACCACTCGGTGCCGGTCCAATACAACCGGTTGCGCGCAAAGGGTGTTGCCACGCCGCCGCTCTTCATGCCGCGCACTTCGCTGAAGGCGTATTGGCCCGCGGTGTTGACGAGGCTGCTGTCACCCACAAAAGTGCGCCAGTTGTAGTTGTTGGCATCGGTGTAGGTCAGGTTGCGCAGCGTCTCGAAGGGCCCTGGCGCAGCGGCTTGCGCCACGGCCGGCGTGTGCGCCGGTATCGCCAGCGCCGTGCGCAGCGCGTCCCAGGCCACGTTGTTCAGCCGCTGGTCGTGGCGCGTGTTGGGCAAATCGCGCACACCCCGCATCACGGTGCCGCTGTGTTCGGCAAAAAAGCGCTGGCTCTTCAGCTTGGACGACAACGCAGCCGGGTAACCGCTGGCAAACCGCATCAGGCGCGACCCGCCCTGTGTGCTGATGGCCAGTGTTGCGTCGCCCGCTGCAGCGCAGTTCAAACTGGCTTGGTCGGATTTGCGCACCTCGCATTCATAAAAACGCGCTTTCAGGTTGGCCACGTCAAAGCCCGCGCGCCAACGCTTGAAGGCTTCCAGCGTCGTGTCGGCCTGGTTGGCTAACGGCAAGTCGTTGATGAACACCGTGTTGTTGCCCGCAATCACGGTGCCCGCCGCAGCCAGGTCACCCGGCATGCCGCTGTACTGTTCCAGCGTTGTGGCCTGGCGAAAGCGGTTGTCGGCCCACAGCACATTCTGTTTGGTTGTCAGTTCCATGCGGTCGGTGCCGCCAATTTCGGCCAGCTGGCGGCGCCGGTTCACCAGCGAACCGGCCGGGAAGGTGGCATCGGCCGGCAACAGCGCCGGGTCGGGGCCCCAGTTCACCGGCAGGCCTTCGGCGTTGGTGGTGCTGCCCACCGAATCGGCCAGCGGGTGCGCGCGCATGGCAGTGACTACCTCGCGCAGCGTCCTGCCGCTGATGTCTTCGAATTTGTTCTGCGTTTCGCTGCGGCTGCCGCCGCAGTACAGGCTGCTTTGTGAATTCGTGGCCGCGTTGGCCTTCACGTTGACCACTTCAAACTGCGTGTTGCACACCTTCCACTCGGTGCCGGTCCAGTACATCTGGTTGCGGTTGAAAGGCACGTCGGCGCTGCTGCTGAGCGTCTTGCGCACTTCGCTGGCGGTGAATTCGCCGGCCGCATCGAGTTTGCTGCTGTCGCCCGTGAACAGGCTGTAGCTGTAGTGGTTGGCGTCGGTGTAAGCAAACCGGCGCACGCTGATGAAAGGCCCGGGCGTGACGGTGACGCTGCTGCTGGGCTTGATGCTGGCTTCGGCAACGGCCTTGGCGGTGGTGGCATTCAGGTTGGCGTCTTCTTTCACCGCCGCCAGCGCCTGGGTCACTTTTTCGGCCGTGGTGGCGGTGCTGGCGGCGTTGGCCAGCGCTGCGGCCACCACCGGCAAGCTGCTGCTGGCCAGCACCCGTGCATAACGGCCAGCATCTGCAGCAGACAGGCCGGCGTTGGTGGACAGGTTGGTGGCTTCCACCATCACCGCCGTCACCGCGCGTGCGGCCACCGCAGCCTGCGCCGAGCCGGCGTCACCGGTGGCAGAAAACGCGGCCAGCGGCGACGCGCTCAGGTTGAGACTTTCCTTGACCAGCGCGGCCGCATCGGCCACCGTCTTGCCACTGTCTTTGGCGACGTCGGCCACCAGCGTGGTCAGCGGGCTGACAAACACACTTTGCGCGCCGCTTTCGCTGCTGGCGGGTGATTTCAGTTTCAGCGCTGCGCCCACGGCCAGGCCGGTGTCTTTGTCCACCGCCGTGGCCGGCACCAGCGCCAGCACCGCGTGTTTGCCGGCCAGGCCCGCTTCCACGGCGAAGCTGTACTTGCCGTCGGCGTCGGTGGCCGCCGTGATGGGCTCGATGGCGTCGCATTCTTCGTTGTTGTTCAGGTCATAACAAACCGTGACACCACTCAAAGGCCCGTCGGCCACCACGCCGCTGATGGTGACGGGTTCGGGTGGCGGCGGGTCGTCGTTTTTGTTGCCGCAGGCGGCCAGCAGCGCCAGGGTGATGGCAGACAGCGCAAAGCGCTGGGCAGACAACGCAAAGCGCGGTGCATGCAGGGATGTTTTCACGGTCAGGCTCCAGGGGTTGCAGGAAGCCCGATCGTTCAAGAATGCAGCCGCGAAAACGCCCCCTCCGCAGGGGGCAAA
Organism: Betaproteobacteria bacterium; assembly: GCA_043760045.1. Taxonomy (GTDB): domain Bacteria; phylum Pseudomonadota; class Gammaproteobacteria; order Burkholderiales; family Burkholderiaceae_C; genus Rubrivivax. The sequence goes on along the minus strand of JAYUPP010000546.1, from coordinate 3,177 downwards.
ACAGCGCCAGGGCGCCCTGGCGTCATCAGCCTTGATGACCGCGCGCGGCGCTTTTGTGTTTCAGCCCGGCCCGGGCCGCAGTTTCACCCAGCGCAGTTCCAACTGGTCGTTAGGCCACTGCACCACGCTGACGCGTTTGTGCATCGCCCAGGTCAGCGTGCGCCGGTACAGCGGCACATAGGGCAGGTCGTCGCCGACCATGCGCAGCACCGTGGTCACCAGCGCTCGGCGGCGCGTCACATCGGGCTCGGTGCGGATGCCGTCGATCAAGGTGTCCAGCTTGGGGTTGCTGTAGCGCCCGGCGTTGAAGGTGCCCAGGCCGGCCTTGTCAAAGGTGTGGAACAGGCCGTTGAGGGAGTTCCAGGCGTCCGGGCTGGCCGTCCAGCCGTACTCGATGAAGCTGGCGGTGCCTTGACTCAGCTTGGGGAAAAACTGGTTGCTGGGGCTGCTGCGCAGCGTGGTGCGCACACCCACCTGGGTGAGCATGGCGGCCACGGCCTGGCAGACGTTTTCGCGCCAGGACACGTTGACGCAGTCCAGCGTGATGCTGAAACCGTTGGGGTAGCCCGCTTCGCCCAGCAGCTGGCGCGCGCGGGCCGGGTCGAAGGGCAGGCGGCGGTCCAGGTCGATCGGTGAGCCGTCCACCAACGGGCTGAGGAAGGCGCCGGTGGGCACAGCCTGGCCGCGCAACACCTTGTCGATGATCAGCGGCACATTGATGGCGTGGTAGACCGCCTTGCGCACCCGCAGGTCCTTGAAAGGGTTGCGGCCCTTGACGTCGCTGTCTTGCAGTTCGTCTCTAGCCTGGTCAAAGGTCAGGTACTGCTGGCCGATGTCGGCTGTTTGCAGCAGGCTCAGGCGGGGATCGGCTTTCAGACGAATGATGTCCTGGTAGGGCGGGTCCAGCACCAGGTCGACCTCGCCACTGGCCAGTGCGGCCAGACGGGTGGCGTCGGACTTGATGGTGACCCAACTGACCTGCTCCAGGTTGCCGTGGCGCTTGTCTGCCCAGCCCCACCAGGGTGCATGGCGCTTGAGCAAGGTCCGCACATCGGGCTCGTAGCGGTCCAACTTGAGCGGGCCAGTGCCGTTGGCGTTGCGCACGGCAAAGGTTTCTTGTTTGCCATTGAAGTCCTGCGGCTTGACCACACCGTGCTTTTCGCTCCAGGCCTTGCTCATCATGCCGATGTACTGCAGCTTTTCGGGCAAGACGGCGTCGGGGGCTTCAAGCTGGATCTCGATGTTCAAGGCGTCGAGCTTGCGCACCGCGCTGACGCCCTTGAGCTGGAAGGCACGTTGCGAGGGTGCTGTGAGGGCGCGCTCCAAGGAATGAACCGCGTCGTCGGCGGTGAAGGCCGAGCCGTCGTGGAAGGTCACGCCGGGCCGCAGGCGAAAGCGCCAGCTGGTGGGCGAAACCATTTGCCATGACAGCGCCAACGCCGGTTCGGCCTTGAAGCGTTCGTCGCGGCCGACCAGCGATTCGTAGATCTGGAAGACCACACGCGAGTGGTACAGCAGCGCAATGGCGTGCGGATCCAGGGTCTGCGGGTCAAAGGCCGACGCGATGCGCAGGGCCGCCCGGCTGCTGGCTTCGACCGCAGGTGCTTGTGCTTGTGCTTGCGCGGGTGGCCCGGGCCAGCCGAGCAGCGCTGCGCACAGGATGGCGCTTGACCAGACAGCAGGCACGCGCCACGTTCGGCGCGCAAACGGGCCGCGGGCACAGAAAGACATGGAGAGCATGGGGCAGGGCAATTCCGCAGTCAGGATCGGGTCCCCGACTATCCCTGCGGCCGAGCCCTGTCAGGGCTGAGGCAAACCAGTAAGCAATGGCCCTAGGTGCGACCCAGGGCCTGGTTTCAGCTGCGGGCCTGAGATTGCCGGGCTGCCTGCAAGAAATCCTGCAGGATGGGCGAGTCGTCCAGCGTCAGCGGGTCGTCGGCGCGGTGGAACTCGGGGTGCCACTGCACGCCCGCGACAAAGCCCGGGCCGGGTCGACGAATGGCTTCGATCATGCCGTCGTCCGGGCAGCGGGCTTCGACCACAAAGCCTTCGGCCAGTTGTTTGATGCCTTGGTGGTGGATGCTGTTGGTGGTGGCGCGTGACACCCCAGGGTAAAGCGACGCCAAGTGGGTGCCGGTCACAAACTCGATGCTGTGGAAATGCTGCTCGTAACGGCCCAACATGCGGTGGTCCAGGGCCTGCGGCAGCTGGGTGCCGATGTCTTGCAGCAAGCTGCCGCCAAAGGTGACGTTGAGCAGCTGCAGGCCGCGGCAGATGCCAAAGACCGGCTTGCCGGCGGCCACAAAAGCGCGGATCAGCTCCATCTCGTAAAGGTCGCGCACGCGGTCGCCGTGCCAATCGGCGTGCAGGGGCTCTTCGCCATAGTGCACGGGTGCCACGTCGTTGCCGCCCTGCAGCACCAAGCCGTCCAGCGCTTGTGCGTAGTGGTTCAGGTCGATGTCACTGCGCACCACCACCGAACTGCTGTCCACCGCGGGCACCATCACCGCCATGGCGCCGCCCGACAGCACCCAGTGCGCCACCGATTGCTCCAGGTAGTGCAGCGTCTTGGTGAAGACGCCGGGCAGCTCGATGCCGGTCGAGCCAGGGGTGTAGATGCGGGCCGACAGGCCGATCAGCAAAGGTCGTTTCATGGGCCCGGGATGATGCGCCATGGGCCACGCATCGGCAATGCCAGTGCGCGGCCACGGTCATGGCATCTGCGCCCCTTCAGCGCCATTTCAGCGCCATTTCAGCGCCATTTCAGCGTTTTTGGCGGCGTGCGGCAAAGCCCACGGCAGCCAACGCGGCCAGCGCCAGAGCCAGCGAACCCGGTTCCGGCACCGCGTTCAGCGTGATGTTGTCGAGCGAGCCGCCCAGGCTGTCGGACGTGCCTGCTGCAGCAAAGCGCAGTTGGTCGGTGCTGGTGCCGCGCACGGTGAAGCTGAACTGGCGCCAAGCGTGGTTGTTCAAGCCTGCACCCGAGCCGCTCAGGGTGGTCAGGCGGGTGCCGTTCCAGAACAGGTCGATGTCGTTGGACGCCAGCGCCACGCCGATGCGTGGTGAGTAGTAGCCGCTGAGCACGTAGTCGTGACCGCCCTGGGTGCTGACGTTTTGCCAGATGGCGCTGTTGACGGTGGTGTCGAGCTCGACAAAGATCAAACCGTCCTGCGCCGT
>JAYUPP010000545.1:0-17345 GCA_043760045.1 Betaproteobacteria bacterium | reverse complement strand
GCTGCACTTTCAACACCGGCTTGAGCAGGTAGGACAGCACCGACTTCTTGCCCGTCAGTACGTCCACTTCGGCCGTCATGCCGGGAATGATGGGCATGGTGTCGCCGAGCTGCGACTTCTTGGTCTGCACGCGCACCAGGTAATAAGCGTTGCCGCGTTCGTCCACCACGGTGTCGGGGCTGATGTTTTCCACCACCGCGTCCAGGCCGCCGTAGATGGAAGAGTCGTAGGCGGTGAACTTCACCGTCGCGGCCTGGCCGGGGTGTATGAACGCGATGTCGCGCGGGTTGACCTTCGCTTCCAGCACCAGCTTGTCGTCCAGCGGCACTATTTCCACCAGGTCTTTGCCGGCCTGCACGACACCGCCGACGGTGTTGGCCAAGAGGCGCTGCACACGGCCGCGCACGGGGCTTTTCAGCTGGCTCTTGTCTACTTTGTCGTTCAGCGCCACCGCGCTTTCGTTCAGCGCGTTCAGGCGGCCCATGTTTTCGGCCAGCTCTTTGCGCGCTTCGTTGCGAAAGGCGATTTCGGTTTCCTGCAGCTTGCGCTGAGCTTCGCTGATGCTGGCCTGCGCGCGCAGGCCTTGCGCGCCGGTCTGTTCCAGTTCACCGCGGCCGCGCGACACGTCACGGTCGAGCTTGATGATGTCGACTTCACTCACCGCGCCGCTGGCGAGCAGGGGCCGCGTGCGGCTCAGTTCCTGCTGCGCTGAAGCCAGGCCGCGTTCAGCGGCGGCGCGGCGCGCGCGCACTTCGCTCAGCTCTTGTTGTCGCTGCGCGAGTTGTTGCTGGCTGATGGCCTGCAGGTTCGCCAGCTCGGCCTTGCGGCTGATGTACAGGCTGCGCTCTTCTTCCAGGATGCGCTGCTCTTCAGGGCCGTTCTGCGCCGGGGGTTTGAATTCACTGCCTTCGGCCAGCGCACGCAGCCGCGCCAGCCGCGCCTGCAGCGCAAAACCTTGCGCTGCGTTTTCACGTGCACCTGAAGTGGCGCGTGTTTCGTCGATCTTCAGCAGCACCTGGCCGGCCTCGACGACCTGGCCTTCACGCACCATGATGGCCGACACCACGCCGCCGTCCAGGCTTTGCACCTGCTGCAGTTGTTTCGATGAAATCACCTTGGCGTCGCCCTTGGTCACTTCGTCGATGCGCGCCAGCGCCGACCACAGCAACAGCGCCGCTACCACCAGCGCAGCGATGCGCGTGATCCACTGCGCACGCTGGCGCTGCTGGCTTGAGATCACATCGTCGGCCGCCAGCTCAAAGCTGCGGATGGCCGATGCGCTGCCGGCGGCCACCGCTGGCGCTGGCGCTGGGGCCTGCGGTGCCGGTTTGCCTGCCGGTGGCGGCCTGCCACCGGCGCTCATGGTTTTGCTGCTCATGCCGCCCTCGCAATGCGCCCGTGGGCCAGCGCTTCCATGATGCGGTCGCGCGGGCCGTCGGCCACCACCTTGCCGCCGTCAATCACGATCACCCGGTTCACCATCGCCAGCATCGACGTGCGGTGCGTTACCAGCACCACTGTTTTGTCAGCTGCGTAAGCACCGATGCGTTGCGTCACCTGCGCTTCGGTGGAAAAGTCCATCGCGCTGGTGGGCTCGTCCAGCAGCAGGATGGGCGCGTTGTGCAGCACCGCGCGCGCCAGGCCCACACATTGGCGCTGGCCGCCCGACAGCGAGTCGCCGCGTTCACCCACCGGCATGTCGAAACCGCGCGGGTGGCGGGCCACAAAGTCGCTCATGCAGGCCACTTCGGCAGCGTCGCGAACGGCGCTGTCGTCAGCAAACGGCAAACCAAAAGCGATGTTTTCGCGCAGCGAGCCGAAAAACAGCGTGATGTCTTGCGACACATAAGCCTGGTTGCGGCGCACGTCGGCGGGGTCGAGCTGGCGCAAATCCGTGCCGTCGATCAGCACCGCGCCTTCGGTGGGCTGATACAGGCCCATCATCAGGCGCTGGATGGTCGATTTGCCCGAACCCACACGGCCGATCAGCGCCACCCGTTCACCGGCCACGATCTTGATATTCAGGTTGTCCAGCACCTTGTCTTCACGGCCGGGGTAGTTGAAGCTGACGCCGCGCAGTTCGATGTCGCCATTCATCTGCGGGCGCTGCAAGAAGCTGCGGCCGGCGGGCCTTTCCTGCGGCTGCGCCATCAGCTGGTTCAGGCTTTGCAGGCTGGTGCGCACACCCTGGTACTGCATCAACAGGCCCACCAGCTGGCCAGCGGGGGCCAGTGCGCGGCCGGCCAGCGTGCTGCAGGCGATCAGCGCGCCCATCGTCAGCAGGCGTTCGTTGATGAGGTAGACGCCAATCACGATGATGGCCACCGTGACGGCCTGCGTGATAACGCCGGTGCTGCTGGTGGCTAGCGTCGAAAGTGAACGCATTCGAATGTGGGTTGCGCTCAAAAACGCATTCGTGCGCTCCCACTTCGCCTGCACGCTGGCTTCCGCGCCCTGGCTCTTGATGGTCTCGATGCCGTGCAGGCTTTCAATCAGCGTGGCGTTGCGCGTGGCGCTGGCGCGGTGGGTGGTTTGTGCCAGTTCCTGCAGGCGCTTCTGCAACGCCCAGCCGAGACCCAGAATGAGCACGCCGGCCACCACCACCGGTAGCGCCAGCCACGGTGAAATCCACACCATCACGGCCAGAAACAGCAGCGCAAAGGGCAGGTCGATGAGGGTCGTGACGGTGCTGCTGGCGATGAAGTCGCGCACCTGCTCGAAGCCGCGCAGGTTCTGCGCAAAGCTGCCCACCGAACTGGGCCGGTGTTCCAGCCGCATGCCCAGCACGCGCTCCATCAGCTGCGCCGACAGCTGCACGTCGATGCGCGCGCTGGCTTCGTCCACAAAACGGCTGCGCAAGAGGCGCATGCCCAGGTCGGCGGCGAGCACCAGGCAGACACCGATGGCCAGTGCCCACAGCGTTTCAACCGCGTGGTTGGGCACCACACGGTCGTAGACGTTCATCGAAAACATCGGGAAGGCCAGCGCAAACAGGTTGATCAGCAGCGCGGCCAGCAGCACGTCGCGGTAGACGCCGCGCTGTTCCAGTACCACGCCCCAAAACCAGTGGCGTGACAGCGGGTGGCCGGACTGGGCTTGATCGTTTGGGGTGCTGTTGCCGCTGCGCTCTGCGGCGGCGTCGGCTGCGCTGCCGGTGCGGGCGTCGAAGCGGAAGTGGGGGCGCACGAATAACGCGACACCGGTGTAGCGCTCGGCGAGATCGGCGGTGCGAATGGTGACGCTGCCCTGGCCGGTTTCCGGCAGCAGCAGGCGCAGTTCGCCGCGGCGCGTTGATGCGGCCGTCAACACGCAGGTGCGGTTGCCTTTCAGCACCAGGATGACGGGCAGCGTGGCCGGGTCGATGGCGTCGAGCGCCACGCGCTGCACTTTTGCTGCCATGCCCGCGCGCGCGGCGGCGCGCTCGGCCAGTTCCAGGCCCAGCGGTGCACCGTCCATCGGCAAAGCGGCTGACAGCGATGCCCGTGAAGCCTGCACACCGTGCAGGCGGCAGACTTCGATCAGGCAGTCGAGCAGCGGGTCGGGCGCCAGCAGGTCTTCGCGCAGGCGCGGCGCCGCAGGCGCGGCCGCAGTGGCCGCCGGCGCAGGTTTTGCAGCGGGCGTTGGCGCCGCAGCGTTGGCGGGCCGGGTGGCCGTGTGGGTGCTCAAAAGGCAGGCTCCGTCAGTTCAGAAGCAATGGTTTTGGTTCGGCTCGCGCTCCCTGCCAGGGCGAGGGAGCGAGACAACTCCCCTCAAATCCGGCGTTCACGCACGATGCGCCACTGGCCTGCCATTTGCTGCCAGGTCAGCGCCATGTGGTGCACGTCGATGCCGTTGGCGGTCGTCATGCTCTGCAGGAAACGTGACTCGACCTGGCCGCTGCCCAGCTCTTTGACGCTGAGGTCTTCAATCTCCAGGTCCAGCTCACCTTTGCCGGCCAGTTGGCGCTTTTGCTGCAGCGCCCAGGCGGCAGGGCTGGCGGCATTGCCTTTGTAGCCGGGGGCATAGAGGCTGTTCAGCGCGGCCAGGTCGCGGTTGCGCAGGCTGCGCGCCCAGCTCTGCACGCGGTTGGCAACCAGGGTGGTGCCTGCTGCGCCGGCCGGCGCGCGGTCGGCAACGGCACGCTCACCGCGCTCTGCACGCTCCATGCGTTCGGCCCGTTCGGCCGAGGCGTTCAACAGCACCGGTGTCATGCCCGTGAACCCCGGGCCGCTGGGGCCCGGACTGGCGGTGCCGCTGGGGCTTGATGAATAGGCGGCGGCGGCCACAGCCTGGCCGCCGAGTGCGGCGGCCGGCGCTGCGCTGGCCACCGGCAAACTCAGGTCGGTGCCACCGCGCAGCGGCGTCACGTCCACCGCCACGGCCGGGCAGCGGCCGGCGGCGTCGCCTCCGGCTGTCCACTGCATGCCGTCAGCGGGCAGCGTGTCGCGCGCAATGCCCAGCTGCACGTTCAGCTGCGTCACGGCCGCCAACGTGCGCGCGTAGGCGATGGCGCGGTCGTAAACGGCGTTGGTCAGTGAACGGCGCGCGGTGTAGGCCTCGTTTTCTGCGTTCAGCAGGTCCAGCAGGCTGCGCTGGCCGATGTCGAACTGCTGGCGGTAAGCGTCGCGGGCACGTTCGATGGCGGCCGAATTGCGGCCCAGCGTGTTCAGCTGCGCCGTCAGTTTGTTGGCGTCGTTGTAGGCCACCAGCGCGGTCTGGCGCACGTCGCGGCAGGCTTTGTCGCGCAGGTCCATCGCTTGCTTCACAGCCTGCTGCTGTTCACGCACGCGGGCACTGTCGGCGCCGCCGTTGTAGAGGTTCCAGTTCAGCAGCAGTTCCACCGACGCATCGGCTTTGCGGCCATCCATGCCGGCCAGGTTGCGCCCCGCACCCACGTTGGCGCGGGCGCTGACTTGTGGATGGTGTGCCGACTGGGCGGCCGCCTGGCTGGCCCGCGCGGCACGCACGCCTTCAATGCCGGCGGCAATGGCCGCGCTGCGCGACAGCGCCTGCTGCACGGTGTCATCGGCGCTGTTCGGCAAACCCGACCTCAAGAGTTCAACCGCGCCCATGTCGGCGGCCGGCATGTCGCCCACCACACGCTGGAAACGCGCCGCCACGTCGTGCAGGTTCGACAACTCGGTGTCGCGGTTGGCTTCGGCCAGCGCCAGGCGGGCGCGTGCCTGGTCCAGGTCGACACCGCGGCCGACACCGGCTTTCACGCGCTGTTCCAGCTTCGACGCCGCTTGCTGGTGCTGCAGCAGGTTGTCTTCGGCCAGCGCCACCAGCTTGCGCAGGCGCTGCACGTCATACACCGCGCGGGTGGCTTCCAGTGCCGTTTGTTCCGAGGTTTCCACGAGGTCGAACCAGCGGCCCAGGCGGTCGTGCGCGGCGCGCGTGACCTGGTCGCGGGTGGCCAGGCCGTCCCACAGCACCTGCGTCAGCGTCAGGCCGGCGCCGGCGCGGTTGACGTTCTGCCAGCCCGTGACGCCACGGGTTTGTGTCCGGTCGTTGCCGACATCGGCATGCAGGTCCAGCCGTGGTTTGTAACCGGCGGCGGCCACCGTCTGCGCTTCGATCTTGCCGAGGTAAGCGTTCAGCTTTGAGGTGACCTCGGGGTTGCTCTGCAGTGCCCGTTTGGCGGCAGCGCGTGTGCCTTCCAGCGACTGTGCCTGCGCCGGCAGCGCCGACCCGATGCCGACCAGCGCAGCGGCGGCCAGGGAGATCAAACGCTTGCGTTGCAGGGCGGGGAGCTGGGTTTTGTGATGCATGGTTTTCTCCTGGTGGCTGACGGGCTGCAGCGGCAAGCTGCTGGATGCAAACCCGCCCACGCCGTGGCGCAGCGAAGGCCACGGACGACAACCAGGGCTATCGGCGCAGCCGCGCCAGGCTTGAAGCGCGCGACGGCGGCCGCCTTTCATTTGTGACCAAATGCGCAGCGCCTGTTGGCGGGCGCCGTGTAACAGCGCTGACGTAGCATGTGGCGTGGCTGTGGGCCTGGATTGCTGACGCCATCTGCAGCGCAGGTTTTGCAGCCCCCGCATACCCCAACCCGGAAGTTCCCGACCTTGAACCTCTCTGTCCTGCTGCCACCCAACCACCACCAGCGCCTGGTGCTGGCCGATGAGGCCCATGCACGGCCTTCGGCGCAGCTGCCCACGCCTTGCCGCGTCACTTACCTGGCGGTGCTGGTGGCGGCTGAGCAGCGCGCCGCTGAACAGGCGCACTTGCAGCAGCTGTGCAGCAGCCAGGGTGTGGCGCCACCGGCTGGCGAGCGCACCCACTTCAGCGCACAGCTGGCCACGGCCGCCGGTGCCTTGAACCTGAAATGGGAACGCCACGGCGAGTTTTCTTCGTGGACCTTTTTTGCCGAAGGCCTGCCCGCAGAGACCGTGCCGGCCGATCCTTACAGCGCACCTGCCGTGAGCTTGCTGCCCGCCGCTTGGCTGCCGGGCTTGCCCGGCCAGGTGCTGGTGGCGGCCCACCTGCTGGTGCTGCAAGCCGGGCCCCTGCTACCGGGTGATGCCGAGTTGAGCCGTTACTTTGATGACCACGTGGTGGTGGGCGCCGAGGTGGCTGACGCTGCCGCGCTGGCCTACACCAACTTCCAGGTGCATGCCGACGGTTTTTCACGTTTTGTGCTGTTCAGCCGCCGCCTCGCGCCACGCCGCGCCGGCCGCGTGGTGCAGCGGCTGTGCGAAATCGAGGCCTACCGCCTGATGGCGCTGCTGGCACTGCCGCTGGCGCGCGAACAGTCAGGCCGCATCGCCACCATCGAAAAAGCCCTGGCGCAACTCACCGACGACATCGCCCGTGATGACGGCAAGCGCGAAAACGACGACGAAAAACTGCTGCACGAACTGACACGGCTGGCCGCCGAGGTGGAACGCACCGTCTCAGCCAGCCAGTTCCGTTTTGGCGCCTGCCGCGCCTATGCCGAGCTGGTGCGCATGCGCATCCACGAACTGCGCGAGGCGCGGCTCAGCGGCCTGCAAACGCTGGGCGAATTCATGGCCCGGCGTTTTGAGCCGGCGGTGGCCACCTGTTTGACCATGGCCAGCCGCCTGCACGACTTGTCTGAACGCGTGGCGCAGGCCAGCGGCTTGCTCAGCACCCGCGTCAGCATTGCGCGCGAGCGGCAAAACCAGGCCTTGCTGAAGTCGATGGACCGCCGCGCGAAGGCGCAACTGCGCCTGCAAGAAACAGTGGAGGGCCTTTCATTGGCGGCCATCGTTTATTACGTGGTGGGTTTGGTGGGCTACCTGGCCAAGGGCGTGAAGGCCGGTGGTTACGAGCTGAATGCCGAATGGGCGATGGGCCTGGCGGTGCCACTGGTGGCTGCGGTGATGGTGCTGGCACTGCGGCGCGCGCGCAAACGCATCCATGCCGATGACGAGCGGCTGCACTGACAGCGCCGCTGTTTGCGTTCGGGCTTGCGGCAAACTCCGCAGCCATGCATCACACCCCAACCTCCACCCCTGCAGCCCCAACGCCCGGCGCTGCAGGCCCTGCGCCAAGCGCTGCAGGCCCAGCGCCGGGCGCCGGCCCCTTGAGCGGCCTGCGTGTCATTGAACTGGCCAGCATCGGCCCCGGCCCCATGTGCTGCATGCTGCTGGCCGACCAGGGCGCCGACGTCGTGCGCGTTGACCGTTTGTTGCCCAGCGGCCTGGGCCTGGCGCTGGAAAGGCGCTTTGATGTCAATGGCCGTGGCCGGCGTTCGGTGGCACTTGACCTGAAAGCAGCCGCCGGGCGCGACGCGGTGCTGCGGCTGCTGGACAGCGCCGATGTGTTGATTGAAGGTTTTCGCCCCGGCGTCACTGAAAGCCTGGGCCTCGGCCCCGCCGACTGCCACGCGCGCAACCCGCGCCTGGTCTACGGCCGCATGACGGGCTTTGGCCAGACCGGCCCGCTGGCACAAGCCGCCGGCCACGACATGAACTACATCGCCCTTACCGGCGCGCTGCACGCCATGGGCAGCGCCGGCGGGCCGCCGGTGCCGCCGTTGAATCTTGTGGGCGACTACGGCGGTGGCGCGCTCTATCTGGCCTTCGGCGTGATGGCCGCACTGTATGAGCGTCAGCGCTCGGGCCAGGGCCAGGTGGTGGACGCGGCAATGGTGGACGGTGCGGCGTCGTTGTCATCGGTGTTTTTCGGCCTGCACGCTGCTGGCAACTGGGCCGGCCCGCGTGGCACCAATTTACTGGACGGCGGCGCGCCGTTCTACAGCGCCTATGAAACGGCCGATGGCAAACACATCAGCCTGGGCCCGCTGGAGCCCAAGTTTTTTGCCAAGCTGGTGGACGTGCTGAAACTGAAAGCCGCTTCGTCACGCGCCAATACGACACCCGGCTGTGGCCCGAGATGCGCGCCGCCATCGCCGCCGCCGTGAAGCTGCAAACGCGCAGCGAGTGGTGTGTGAAGCTGGAGGGCACCGACGCCTGTTTTGCGCCGGTGCTGGCCTTTGAAGAAGCAGCGCAGCACCCGCACGCGGTGGCGCGCCAGAGTTTTGTCACCATCGACGGTGTGCAGCAGCCGGCACCCGCGCCGCGCTTCGACCGCACGCCGGCCGGACACCCGAAGCGAACACCCCAAGTGGGTGAACACACGCTGGCCGTGTTGCAAGAGGTGGGTTACAGCGCGGCCGAAGTGGCGGCGCTGCAGGCGGCGGGGGTGGCGCGATGAATGCGGCTTCGATTTCAACTTCAAGCCCGAACTACGAGCCCCCGGCCGGCAGCCGCGCTGCCGCATCGGTGCTGCTGGTGCGTGACCGCGCAGGCGCTGTTGCGGCCGACGGTGGGCCGGTGCTGGAAGTGTTGATGCTGCGCCGCGCCGAACGCGAAAACGACATGCGCAGCGGCGCGGCGGTGTTCCCGGGCGGTGTGGTGGACCGGCGCGACGGCGCAGCCGGTCCCTGGTGCCTGGGCGCTGATGACGCAGCGTTCAGCGCGCTGCTGGGCGTGGCGCAGGGTGGTCTGGCCTATTGGGTGGCTGGCGTGCGCGAAACCTTTGAAGAAGTGGGCCTGCTGCTGGCTGAACCTGCCGCGCCGGCTGCAACCGGCACGGACGGCGCGGCCATCAATGTGCCCGCGCTTTACAGCCACCGTGAACCGCTGAACAACGGCACGCTCAGCGCGGCCGAATTTGCGCAGGCGCAGGGCCTGCTTTGGGACCTGCGCGGCCTGATTTACTACAGCCACTGGCTGACGCCGCGCGCAGTGCCCAAACGCTTCGACACGCGCTTTTTCATCGCCCACGCACCGGCGGAGCAAACCGCGCAGGCCGACATGGGCGAAGCGGTGGAACTGATGTGGCTGACGCCGGCCGAAGCGCTGCACCCGCAGCGCCAGTTGAAGCTGATGCCGGTGACGCAGCGCACGCTGCAAGCGCTGGCGCTCCACAAAGGCGCAGCGGCTGCCGTGGCAGCCGCGCGCCAGCGCCAGCATCAGGTGGCGTTGACCGAGCCGCGTGTGGCGCAAAACCGCAAAGGCCGCCATGTGCTGCTGCCCGGCGACCTGCCGTGGGCTGAAGTGGGCCGGCTCGACCCGCAGGGCCGGGGTGACACTTTTTGCGACTGGGTGCCTGGCCGCGTGGTGCAACTTTCACCGTGCATTTTGCGCGTTACGGCGCCCAACCCCGGGCCGATGACCGGCCCCGGCACCAACACTTATCTGGTGGCCGCAGCGCGCAGCAGCGACACGGCCGAACGCGAGTGGACCGTCATCGACCCCGGCCCCGCAGGTGCCGACGGTGGTGCCGACGGCAGCGGCGACGGCCATTTGCAGGCGCTGCTGGCTGCGGCGCAGCAGGGCGGCCCGGGCCGCATCACACAAATCGCAGTCACGCACACGCACCGCGACCATTCACCGCTGGCCGCCGCGCTGTCGCGGGCCACGGGCGCACCCGTGCTCGGCCGCACCGCCCTGCACCCGATGTGGCAAGACGAAAGCTTCGCGCCGCAGCGCCAGCTGCAGCACGGCGAGCGTTTGCCGCTGGGCCCGGGTTGCACCTTGCGGGTGGTGCACACGCCGGGTCATGCCAGCAACCACCTGTGTTATTTCCTCGAAGAAGAGCAGACGCTGTTCACCGGCGACCACGTGATGCAGGGCAGCACGGTCGTCATCAACCCGCCCGACGGCGACATGGTGGCTTACCTGGCGGCGCTGCAGGCGCTGCTGGAAGAACCGCTGCAGTGGCTGGCGCCGGGCCATGGTTTTTTGGTGGACCAGCCGCACCAGGTGCTGCGCGACTTGATCGCCCACCGGCTGAGGCGTCACGCCAAAGTAGTGGCCGCCCTGCAAAGTGCTGGCAGTGCCACCCTGGACGCGCTGCTGCCGGTGGTCTACGACGACGTAACTGCACAACTGCACGGCATGGCGCGGCGTTCGCTGCTGGCGCATGTGCTGAAACTGCAGCACGACGGGCAGGCGCGTGCTGTTGCGGCTGACGTTGCGGCTGACGTTGCGGCTGATGTTGCGGCTGACGTGGCGGCCGGCGTGGCGGCCGGCGTGGCGGCCAGCTTGGCCGTTGACGAAGCAGCAGGCCGTGCCCTGACGTGGCACTGGGTGGGACACAACTGACGGCGCTGTCCTACAAGCCGCGTGCAACCGGTCGCGCACATTAGGCACAACATCGGTTGCGCAGGCTCGCCCGCAATTGCGGGGTCTTCAGGCCATCAGCAGCCGACTTCTAGTTCCCGCTGGCACACCCAAAGGCACCGGATGAAATTGCGCGTCGGCTTTGAAATGACCTACCAATGCCCGCAGCCGACGCCGATGATCCTGGCGCTCAGCATCCACTATTCGCGCGCGTCAGACCTGGTGCGGCCCGACCACCTGGTGACGCATCCGCCGGTGCCCGTCACCGCTTATCGCGACCTGTTTGGCAACTGGTGCAGCCGCCTGGTGGCGCCGCCGGGCCGCTTTGTGATCAGCACCGACGCTGTCGTCAACGACAGCGGCAACATCGACATCGTTGCGCCCTGGGCCGTGCAGACGCCGGTGGAACTGCTGCCCGAATCGACACTGGTGTATTTGCTGGGCAGCCGCTACTGCGAAACCGACGTGCTTTCAGACATCGCCTGGCAGCGCTTTGGTGGTGGCCCCACAGGCTGGGGCCGCGTGCAGGCGATCTGCGACTTCGTGCACCGACACATTGAATTTGGCTATCACCACGCGCGCCGCACGCGCACCGCCTGGGAGGCCTACAACGAAGGCCGGGGCGTCTGCCGCGACTACGCGCACCTGGCCATCGCGCTCTGCCGCTGCATGAACATACCAGCGCGTTACTGCACCGGTTACCTGGGTGACGTGGGCACCCCGCCACCTTACGGCGTGATGGACTTCGCCGGCTGGTTCGAGGCCTTTTTGGGCGACCGCTGGTACACCTTCGACGCCCGCAACAACACGCCCCGTATCGGCCGCGTGCTGATTGCGCGCGGCCGCGACGCCTGCGACGTGGCGCTCACCAGCACCTTTGGGCCGAACACGCTGGACGGCTTCAAGGTGTGGGTTGAAGAGGTGAGCGATTCACCCGGCGGGCGTTGAAACCCTCGACGCGCGGCGGGCGTTGAAACCCATCAAGCCCAGCGCCATAAGCACCAGCGGCAAGGAAGCCGGCGTGGGCACCGCTGCAACAAAGCCCGTGATGTTGGCCGTGTACGCGTGCAGCACGCCCGGCAGCAGCGCATAACCTGAGAGCAGCGGCGTGGCCGCGCCGCCGCTGGCAAAGGTGCAGCTGCTGGTGTCGCCCAGCGGGCACTGGATCGACGCGGCGCCGGGGTCGGTGTCGGCGTAGCGGTGGTACACGTCGAACGGCGTGCCGCAGCCGCTCTGCGTCACGCTGTAATCGTTGGCGCTGCCGGCCACGATGACGCAGCTGCCGTCAGCCAACAGCGGGCCCACTGCCAGGCCTTCCCGTTTTTCGGGCGACCTGTTGAAACTAACCCACCCGGCGGTCGAAGCTGCTGCCGGCGGACAGGTCTGCGGCCGCGCCGTCGCGTGTCAGGCCGTTGATGAATGGCACGTTGTTGACCACGGCAGCGCCAGCTGATGTTGCATAAATCGCAGCGCACAAGCTGGCCACCGCGACGGCAGCGGTGCTCGAGTGGTGCCGCTGGTGTCGTGCCTCACAAATTTCGATACATGAAACCGCGCCTTCGTCCGCCATGCGTCGTTGCAAATCCTCGCCATAGAAAAGACGATGGCTGCGCTTTGCGCCTGGCCTGACGAACGAATGCAGCGCTTTCATTGGTACCGAAACTTAGTAGTCACAACACCAGGAAGCGTGCCAGGGCATGGTGGGAGCGAAGTTCAGTCGAAGGGAAACCTGACGCTGCGGGCAGCAGATGACGGCTGCGTGACAGAACGGCCGCAGCGGGCATCGGTTCGGGGCGCTCTCAAGCGGGTGCAAAGCTTGCGGTAAATTTGAAGTTCAACACCCCACCTTCAGGAGCCGTCGCATGAAACACAGTCGCCGCACCGTCCGCCGTAACTTCATCACCCTGGCTGCCGCCGCAGTGGCCGTGTTGGCGGCCGCCACGCCCGGGCTGTCAATGGCTCAAAGCAAGCTGAAGGTGGCCGCCATCTACACGGTGCCTTTTGAACAGCAATGGGTGAGCCGCATCCACAAGGCGCTGAAGGCCGCAGAAGCACGCGGCGAGGTCGAATACAAGGCCACCGAAAACGTCAGCAACGCCGACTACGAACGTGTGATGCGCGAATACGCCACCGGTGGCGCGCAGCTGGTGGTAGGCGAGGCTTTTGCCGTGGAAGCGGCGGCACGCAAGGTGGCCAAGGACTTCCCGAAAACATCGTTTCTGCTGGGTTCATCGGGCAAGCCGCAGGCGCCCAATATGAGTGTCTTCGACAACTACATCCAGGAGCCGGCTTACCTGAGCGGCATGGTGGCTGGCGCCATGAGCAAAAGCAACAAGATCGGCATGGTGGGTGGTTTCCCCATACCCGAAGTGAACCGCTTGATGAACGCCTTCATGGCCGGCGCCAGGGAAACCAACCCCAAGGTGACCTTCACCGTCAGTTTCATCAACAGTTGGTTCGACCCGCCGAAGGCCAAGGAGGCCAGCTTCGCGATGATCGACAAAGGTGTGGACGTGTTGTATGCAGAACGTTTTGGCGTTAGCGATGCGGCCAAGGAAAAAGGCAAACTCGCCATTGGGAACGTCATCAACACGCAGGACAAATACCCCGACACGGTGGTGGCCTCGGCCTTGTGGCACATGGAACCCACCATCGACCGCGCGCTGAAACTCGTGAAAGACGGCAAGTTCACGGCCGAGGATTACGGCATCTACTCGACGATGAAATACAAGGGTTCTGAACTCGCGCCGCTGGGCACTTTTGCGGCCAAGGTGCCGGCCGACATCGTGGCCAAGGTGCAGGCCAAACAGAAGGCCATATTGGCCGGCAGTTACGCGGTGAAAGTGGACGACGGGCAGCCGAAATCAACAGCGCCCTGAACCCGGTGGTGCGCCCGGCGCCGGCCGAAGAGTCGGCGAAAGAGCTGGCAATAGCGTCGGCAATAGCACCGGCAATAGCGCCGGCAATGGCACCGATGCTGCGCCTGCAAGGTATCAGCAAGCGCTTCGGTGCGTTGCAGGCCAACGACAACATTTCGCTTGATCTGTACGCCGGCGAAGTGCTGGCGGTTTTGGGCGAAAACGGTGCCGGCAAAAGCACGCTGGTGTCCATTCTGTTTGGGCATTACACCGCTGATGCGGGCGATATCACCGTGCACGGCCACCGGCTGCCGCCTGGCCAGCCGCAGGCCGCATTGGCCGCCGGCGTCGGCATGGTGCACCAGCATTCCACCTTGGCCCACAACCTGAGCGTGCTGGACAACGTGATGCTGGGCACCGAACCGCTGTGGCAGCCGTTCACGCGCCGCGCGGCGGCACAGCAGCGGCTGCTGCACGTGGCGCAACGGTTTGGGCTGGCGGTGGACCCTGAGGCGCGGGTAGCACGTTTGTCGGTGGGTGAACGGCAGCGGGTTGAACTGCTGAAAGCCTTGTATCGCGGCGCGCGCATCCTGATCCTGGACGAACCCACGGCGGTGCTGACGCCGCAAGAAAGCGAGTCGCTGTTCAACACGCTGGCGCAGATGGTGGCGCAAGGCCTGGCCATCATCTTCATCAGCCACAAGCTGCCCGAGGTGCTGCGTGTGTCGCACCGCGTGGCGGTGCTGCGTGCGGGCCGGCTGGTCGCGCAGGCGCAGGCGGCCGACGCAAGTGCCGCCGACCTGGCGCGTTGGATGGTGGGGAATGACGTGGTGGCTGAGGCGGCGGCGGCGGCACGGCAGTGTGCAGTGCCTAACGCCGATTCAGAGCAGACTGTGGTGTGTGAATTGTTGGGTGTCTGCACTGCCACCAGCCCCGGGCTGAAAGGCTCAGACGGCTCGCGGGCCGACAAGAACCCGATGGTGGCCGTTGACCTGCAGTTGCACGCCGGTGAAATCGTCGCCATCGCCGGTGTTTCGGGCAACGGGCAGGTGGCGCTGGCTGAAGTGCTGTGCGGCACGCGTGCCATCAGCGCCGGCGCCGTCAACTTGCAAGGCCAGCCGCTGCACAGCAGCCCGCGCTGGCTGGTGCAGCAGGGCGTGGCACGCATCCCCGAAGACCGCCAGGGCATGGGCCTGGTGGGCGACTTGCCGGTGTGGGAAAACGCGGTGGCCGAAAGGCTGCCCAGCGCTGCTTTTTCGCGTTTGCATTGGGTGCGCCGCTCGGCAGCGCGTGTCTATGCCGAACGCCTGATGAAACTGTTTGATGTGCGCGCTGCGGGTGCGCTGGCCCCCGTTCGCGCGCTGTCCGGGGGCAACATGCAAAAGCTGATCCTGGCGCGCGCGCTGACCGCGCCCGACGGCCAGCCGCCGCGCCTGATCGTCGCCCACCAGCCCACCTGGGGCCTGGATGTGGGCGCGGTGGCGGCGGTGCAAGCGCGGTTGCGCGCCGCGTGCGACGCCGGGGCGGCGATGCTGTTGATTTCTGACGACCTGGACGAGGTGATGCTGATGGCCGACCGCATTGCGGTGATGCATGCCGGGCACGTGAGCGCCGCGTTGCCCACCGCCGCCTGGTCGCGCGCTGCGCTGGGGCTGGCGATGGCCGGTGGCCCGGCGCCGGCAGCCCATGCACACTGAACCGCGCACCCGGCGCAACGCAGCGGCCTGGGCCGGTGCAGCGCTGATTGCCCTGGGCCTGCCGCTGCTGGTCAGTGCAGCTTTGGTGTTATGGGCCGGTGCGCCGGTGGGCCCCACCTGGGGGTTGCTGCTCAAAGGCGGTTTTGGTTCGGTGTTTGCATTCAGCGAAACGCTGACCCGCGCCGTGCCCTTGATGTTGACCGGCCTGGCGGTGGCGGTGGCTTTTCAGGCGCGGCTGTTCAACATCGGCGCCGAGGGTCAGCTCTACATGGGCGCGCTGGCCGCCGTGGCCGTGGGCGGCATGAAGGGCGGACTGAGCGGCGGCTCAGGCCTGGACTTGCCGCTGCTGCTGCTGTTTCCTTTGATGATGGCAGCAGCGGCCCTGGCCGGCGGCCTGTTGCTGCTGGGCCCGGCCTTGCTGAAACAGCGGCTGGGGGTGGATGAAGTGGTCACCACGCTGCTGCTGAACTTCATCGTTGCGCTGCTGATTTCAGCCATGCTGGACGGGCCGATGAAAGACCCGGCAGCGATGGGCTGGCCGCAGAGTGTGGCGCTGAAACCCGAGCTGGAACTGGCCCGGTTGTGGCCGCAAACGCGTGTGCACAGCGGGCTGTTGTTGGCCGGTGTGCTGGCAGCGCTGCTGTGGCTGCTGCTGCGCCGCACAGTGACCGGTTTTCACATTCGCGCGGTGGGCGCCAACAGCCAGGCCGCAGCCTTCGCCGGAGTGCCGGTGCGCCGCACCGTTGTGCTGGTAGCTCTGCTGTCGGGTGCGCTGGCCGGCCTGGCTGGCGCGGTGGAAGTGGCCGGCCGCACCGCTTACCTGACACTGGACATGTCGCCCGGCTACGGTTACACCGGCATCGTGATTGCGATGTTGGCCGGCCTGCACCCGGCTGGCGTGGTGGCAGCCAGCATCTTCGTGGCCGGCGTGCTGGTGGGGGCTGACAGCATGAGCCGCGCGGCGGGTGTGCCCAGCTATCTGGCCGATGTCATCGTGGCCACCTCGCTGTTGTCGGTGCTGGTGGCGGGCTGGTGGCTGCAGCGGCGGGTGGTCTGGAGGGGGCCGTCGCACACCAGCGCGAAGGCTGCTGCATGAACACCAGCGCGAAGGCTGCTGCATGAACAGCGGCTGGCTCGACGTGCTTTACCTGTTGGCGCAGGCCGACTTCTGGGTGGCCGTGCTGCGCATCGCCACGCCGCTGATTCTGGGCACGCTGGGTGTGCTGCTGTGTGAAAAAGCCGGCGTGCTGAACCTGGGTGTGGAAGGCATCTGGGTGGCCGGCGCTTTTGTCGGCTGGCTGGCGGTGTACCACGGCGCGCCGCTATGGGGCGGGGTGGCGGCTGCCGCGGCGGTGGGTGCCCTGTTCGGCTTGTTGCTGGCGGGGCTGACGGTGGGCCTTGCGCTGTCGCAGCATGTCAGCGGCCTGGGCATCACCTTGCTGGCCACATCGCTCAGTTATTTTGCTTACCGCGTCAGTTTTCCGAAGGTCAGCACGCCGCCCACCATCACGCCTTTTGCCGCCATGGAAGGCCTGCCCATTCCGGTGTTGAACCTGCTGACACCGCTGACGCTGCTGGCGCTGCTGCTCGTTCCCCTGCTGGCCTGGTTGCTGATGCGCACCCCGCTCGGCCTTGCAGTGCGCATGGTGGGCGAAAATCCGCAGGCAGCCGAAGGGCAGGGTGTGTCGGTGGCAGCGGTGCGCACCGGCGCAATCGTTGCCGGTTCAGCTTTGATGGGCGTGGCCGGTGCTTTCCTCACACTGGCAGCCTTCAACGCTTTTTTCTTCAACATGGTGAACGGCCGGGGCTGGATTTGTGTCGCGCTGGTGGTGTTTGCGTCCTGGCGGCCGGGCAAGGCGCTGCTGGGTGCCCTGTTGTTTGCCTTCTTCGACGCGCTGCAGCTGCGCCTGCAACAAGCCGGCGGTGAAGGCCTGCCCTACCAGGTGTATCTGATGCTGCCTTATGTGCTGTCCATCGTGGCGCTGGTGGCGGTGGCGCGCAACGCCAGCTATCCGCAAGCGCTGATGAAAGCTTACCGGCGAGGTGAGCGGTGATTCTTTCCACGAAGGCCCCAATATGCTCGACCTGCTGATACACAACGCCAGCCTGCCTGACGGCCGCACCGGCATGGGTGTGGCGGTGCAGAACGGTTTCATCGTGGAAGTGGCGCCCGGCCTGGTGCCCGCCCACGCGCCGGCGCACAGCAGCATTGACGC
>JAYUPP010000544.1:0-17360 GCA_043760045.1 Betaproteobacteria bacterium | reverse complement strand
CCGGGCCCTGGGCCACGGTCGCCGACTTCCTGCAAGCACGCATGCCGGCCGTCGTGGACTGGCCCTTGCGCCTGCAGCGCGGCCTGGTGCTGGACGCCCAAGGCCAGCCGCTCGGTGCTGACGCCCCTGCGCAGCCCGGTGCGGTGCTGTGGTACTGGCGCCAGCCGCCATCGGAAGCACGCCTGCCTTTCGAAGTGAACGTGCTGCACCAGGACGACCACCTGGTGGTGGTGGACAAGCCGCACTTCATGCCCGTCACCCCCGGCGGCCAGCATCTGCATGAAACGGTGCTGGTGCGGCTGAAGCAGCAACTGCACATCCACACTCTGGTGCCGATGCACCGCCTGGACCGCGAAACGGCGGGTGTGATGGCCTTCATCGTGCAGCCCGGCACACGCAACGCCTACCAAGCGCTGCTGCGCGAACAGCGTGTGCACAAGGTGTATGAAGCGGTGGCGCCCTGGCGCGCCGATGTGGCGCTGCCGCAGATGGTGAACAGCCGCCTGCTGGCGCAGGAAGGGGCCGCGTTCATGCAGATGGTGACGGTGCCAGGCCAAGCCAATGCACACACGCAAATTGAGCTGCTGCGGCGCTGGGTTGCGCCCGACGGCACGCACGACGCCACCAGCGACGGCACGCGCGATGACATCAGCAACGACGCCAGCGACGGCACCGCACCAGCGCAGCCGCAAGCACTGGCGCTGTACCGCCTGACGCCACTGACCGGCCGCAAACACCAGTTGCGCGTGCACCTGTGTGCGCTGGGCCTGCCCATCGTGGGCGACCGCATTTACCCGCGCCTGTGGCCGCACCCGTTGCCAGGTGCAGCGCCCGATTACACCCAGCCGCTGCAACTGTTGGCCCGTGAACTCGCGTTCACCGACCCGGTCACCGGCCTGGCGCGGCACTTTGTCAGCCAGCGGCAGCTTCAATGGGCGCCGCCGCAGCCGGCCGAGGCTGGGTAGCCGCTCGGTAGCATATGCAGCATGAAAAAAAACCCGGCGCACCGACTGATTTGGCTGCACGTGCTGGCGGGCTGGGCGCTGCTGCCCCACCACGCGCAAGCCGCCCACGACACCCCTGTTGAACTGCACCACCGCCTGTCGCCACCGCACGCCGTGGCGCTGACGCTCGATGCCTGCGGCGGTGCTTACGACCGGCGGCTGATCCAGCTGCTGGTGCAGCACCGTGTGCCGGCCACCCTGTTCGTAACCCAGCGCTGGCTGCAGCACAACACCGCTGCCGTGCAAGACATCCTGCAGCACGGCGATCTGTTTGAGTTCGAAAACCACGGCGCGCGCCATGTGCCGGCCGTTCTGGATGCGATGGGTGCCGGCCCCAGAAAAACGCTGTACGGCATGAAAGTGCACACCAATGAAGCTGCGCTGCGCGCAGAAATTGCCGAAGGCGCAGAAGCCGTGCGTGCCGCCACCGGCCGTGCCCCCCAGTACTTTCGCGGTGCGGGTGCGGCGTATGACAGCACAGGAAGGGCCACGACACTGGCGCTGGGCTACCGCATCGCCGGCTTCAGCGTCAACGCCGACGCAGGCGCCAGCTACCCGGCAAATGGGGTGGCATCGCGCCTGCGCAAGGTGCGGCCGGGTGATGTGGTGATCGCGCACATGAACCACCCCGCCAGCGGCACCGCTGAAGGGTTTGCGCGTGCGCTGCCCGAACTGTTGCGGCGTGGCGTGGTATTTGTGAAGCTGTCGGAAAGTGTGCTGGTGCCGCCGTGAACATTCAGCCACCCGACGGCCCGCAGCTGGGCACCATCGAAGTTGTCGAAACGCCCGACGACACCCTGCGCCAGACCATCGCGGCGGCGCTGCTGCAATTCAACACCGCGCTGGCCGGCGCCAGCGGCCAGCGCGCACTGGCGCTGGTGCTGCGCGACAGCAGCGGTGTGGTGCAGGGCGGCCTGTGGGGCGCCACCGCTTACGGCTGGCTTTACACGCAGATGCTGGTGGTGCCGGCCGCACAGCGCGGCAGCGGCGTGGGCCGCCGGCTGATGCTGCAGGCTGAAGGCCTGGCGCTGGCGCGCGGCTGCCACCACGCCTGGGTGGACACGCAGTTTGGGGCGCGGGCTTTTTACGAGCGCCTGGGCTATGTTCTGTTTGGTGAACTGCCCGACTACCCACCGGGTTACACGCGCAGCTTTTTGCACAAGTCATTGGGCGCCGAAGGTTGCGGGTCGTTCGACATGCCACAGCCGCCGCATGTGGTGGCCTCTTTTTTCGCCCTGCCGCGCAGCGCTTCCTGACCGCCCTTCACACGCAGCGCGCACAAGCCGGGTGCACAAGCCGGGTGCACAAGCCGGCCGCAGTTTGCGCCACACTCATGCACCATGAGGTTTCAAGGCAGCAACCGACCCAGCCCGCCAGCGACCGGCGGTGTTGCAGCGCGGGTTGCGCAGGCGCAGGCGCAGACCTTTGCAGAGGCCATCGGCGCGCGCCTGTCGGTGCACGGTTTCGACGCCGGCGGCACCGAAGTGAATCTCAGCTGGGATCGCCCACCCGCGCTGCCCGCTGCCGGGCGTGGTGCAGAACGCGCTGCGCGCGGGGTGCAGCCGTGAGCGACATCTACCTCGTCGACGACCATGTGCTGATGCGCGACAGCCTGAAGGCGGTGCTCGAAGCGGCCGGCCATCGGGTGGTGGGCGAGACAGCCGACCCGACACAGGCGCTGGCCGAACTGCAGCTGCTGGCGCCTGCGGTGCTGTTGCTGGACCTGAACCTGGGTGCACGCTCGGGCCTGGAGTTGCTTGAACAGCTGCAGCAGCGCGGCCTGGGCGTGCGCACGCTGGTGCTGACGATGTCGGCAGAGCCGCGCGACATCAGCGAAGCGCGGCGGCTGGGCGCGCTGGGCTATGTGCTCAAGGGTGCGCCGGCGCGCGAACTGCTGGTTGCCGTGGACACGGTGTTGCAAGGCGGCCGCTACCTGACGCCCGAACTGGCCGCCCGCGCGGCCGTTCACGCTGCCGCACCGGCCGGTGGTCTGGCCGCCCTGTCGGCGCGCGAACGCCAGGTGGTGCTGGGCGTGGTGCGCGGCCTGTCCAGCAGCGCCATCGGCAAACAGTTGCACCTGTCGCCGAAGACGGTGGACTCCTACCGCAGCCGGCTGATGTTGAAGCTGGGCGCGGCTGACGTGCCGGCACTGGTGCGGCTGGCGGTGCGCGAGGGCTGGATCGGTGTGGCCGACGAGTGAGCCCCCGGGCGCTGGCGGCCCCCACGGGGCTTTCATGAACGAGCCCCAGACGTCCACCCGCAGCATGCGGCTGGCCACATGGCTGCTGGCACTGATTGCCGCCTGCGTGCTGCCGCTGGTGGCGGTGTCGGCCTGGTTGGCCTACCAAGGCGTTGCGGCACAGCACGCGGTGCGCCACAACCAGGCCGCAGACAAGGCCAGGGACGTCGCCAACGCCGTCGACCAGCTGCTGCGCGCGCGCATCGGCGGCTTGCAAATGCTGGCGCGCTCGCCGCTGATCGAGCAGCCCCTGCGCTGGGCCGAGTTGTACCGCGAGGCGCAGGCCTTCGAGGCCATCTTCGGCAGCCACGTCGTGGTCATCGGGCGCGATGAAGACAGCGGCAGCCGGGCCTTGCGGATGTTGTTGAACACCCGCGTGCCCTACGGCGGCCCACTGCCGCCGCCGCTGCCGCGGCCGCAGGGCCGCGCCGCACTGGAACTGGCGCTGCAGAGCGGCCAGCCTGCAGTGGGCGATTTGTATGCAGGCCCCTTCGTCAAAGAGCTCCTGGTGGCGCTGGCGGTGCCCGTTGTGCTGCCCGCGCCGAGCGGCGGGCGCTCGGCCCAGGCGGTGGTCAGCACGCCCGAAGCAGGCCTGTTCCAGCGCCGGCTGGACCAGATGGCGCTGGCGCCCGGGTGGGCATTGAGCCTGCTCGACAGCCGCGGCGAGGCCATTGCGCGCCGCGCGCCACCGGGTTTTGTGGCCGCGCCTGGCGCAGCCGGCGCTGGCCGCCATCAGGTGACGCTGACGCAGGCGCCCTGGACCGTGGTGCTGGAAGTGCCGCAACCGGTGTTGCAGGCCCCCGTGCGGCAGGCGACCTGGGCGATGGCTCTGGCCATCGGCACCGCGACGGCGATGGGCGTGGCGGGTGGCCTGTTGGCGGCGCGCCGGCTGCGGCGCGCGGTGGCCGCGTTGGCCGCAGCCGAACCCGGCCCTGACCAGCGCCCCGGCATCGCCGAAATCGACCGCGCGCGCCAGCAGCTCGATGCGGCAGCGCGGCAGCGCGCAGCGGCACTGACCGCCGAGCGCGCCGCCGAACAGCAGTTGCGCGCCACCTTCGAGCTGGCGAATGTGGGCATCGCGCATGTGGGCCTGGACGGGCGCTGGCTGCGCGTCAACCGCAAGCTGTGCCAGATCGTCGGCTACGCCGAAGCCGATTTGCTGGCCGCCCGTTTCCAGGACATCACCCACGCCGACGACCTGAAGGCCGATCTGGCCCTGGTGCAGCAGCTGCTGGCCGGCGAGATACCGGCATACGAGATGGACAAGCGCTACCGCCACCGCCAGGGCGGCGAGGTCTGGGTGGCCCTGGCCGTGGCGCTGGTGCGCACCGCCGCCGGCGCGCCGGACTTCTTCATTTCGGTGGTGGAAGACATCAGCGTGCGCAAGCAACTGGAGCAGCGCAACCGCGAGCAGTTCGAGGCGCTGGTGCGCAGCGCGGCCGAAGGCCGCCGGTTGCTGACGCTGGCCGAACGCTCACGCGGTGCGCTGCTCAGCGCTCTGGAAGACCAGCGCCGCGTCACCGATGCGCTGCGGGCTTCCGAGGCCTACCGCCGGCGGCTGTTTGAACAACTGGCCGACGGCGTGTTGCTGGTTGACGTGGACGGTCGCATCCACGACGCCAACCCGCGTGCCGAAGTGATGTTCGGCTGCGCCCCGGGTGAATTGACCAAGCTGCAGCTGCCCGCGCTGCTGCACGAAGCCGAACGGCTGCGGCTGGCCACCGAGGTGCCGCGCATGATGGCCGGCCCGGTGCAGCTGACCGAGTGGGAACAGCGGCGCCGCGACGGCACCCATTTCCCGGCGGAGGTCAGCTCGCGGCCCGTTGACGAGCGGCGTTATGTGGCCGTGCTGCGCGACATCAGCGAGCGCCGTGCGCATGAACTGGAGCTGCTGCAAGTGCAGGTCGAACTGTCGGAACTGGCGCAGCACCTGATGGCCCAGGAGCGCGCCACCACGCGGCGTGTTGCGCAGGCCCTGCATGACCGGCTGGGCCAGACGCTGGCGCTTGCGCGCCTGCGGCTGGGCGCCCTGGTGCTGCGCCAGGGCAGTATGCCGGTGCCGGCACGCGAGACGGCGCTGGCCCAGCTGGGGGGCTTGCTGGAACAAGCGGTGGCCGAAGCGCGCCAGGTGCTGGTGGACCTGCGCCCGCCGCTGCTGGAAGACCAGGGCCTGGCCGCCGCACTGGACAACGAACTGCGCAGCCCGGCCCTGACGGCGGACGTGGGCGCGCTGCCCGTGCTGCAGGCCACGCCCGCCGCAACGGCCCAACGCTGGCCCGCCGACACCGAATACGCGGCTTTCATGGTCGCGCGCGAGGCGGTGGCCAACGCCGTGCGCCATGGCCAGGCGCGGCACATCGTGGTGCGCCTGGACGGCGGGCCGCAGTGGCTGCGGCTGCAGGTTGAAGACGACGGCATCGGGCTGGCGCCGGCACTGGCGCAGGGGCGGCCCGGGCATCTGGGCATCGTCGGCATGCGCGAACGCGGGCTGGCGATAGGCGCACACTTCAGCGTCAGCGGCCAGCCCGGCGGCGGCACCTGCGCCACCCTGACCTGGGGCACGCTGCCCACATGAGTGACATCTATCTCGTTGACGACCACGTGATGCTGCGCGACGGCCTGCGCGCGCTGCTGGAAGCCGCCGGGCACACCGTCGTCGGCGAGTCTGCCGAGCCGACGCAGGCGCTGGCCGACCTGGGCCGCCTGCGCCCCGGCCTGCTGCTGCTGGACCTGCACCTGGCCGAGCGTTCGGGCCTGGAGCTGCTGGCCGAACTGCAGCGCCGCAAATGGCCTACCCGCGTGCTGGTGCTGACCATGTCGGCACAGCCCGGCCATGTCGCCGAAGCCCTGCGCCTGGGTGCCGCCGGTTACGTGCTCAAGGGTTCGTCGGCGCCCGAGCTGCTGCTGGCCATCGAGCGCGTGGCGCTGGGCCACCGCCACCTGGGCCCCGACGTGGCCGAGCTGGCGCTCACCGGCTTCACGGCCAGCGCACCGACACCGCTGTCGGCTTTGCCCCCGCGCGAGCGGCAGATCGTGGCGCTGGTGGCGCGTGGCCGCAGCAGCGCCGAAATCGGTGCGCAGCTGCACCTGGCGCCGAAGACGGTTGATTCCTACCGCAGCCGGCTGATGGCACAGCTGGGCGTCAGCGACCTGGCTACGCTGGTGCGGCTGGCGATACGGGAAGGACTGGTCAGCGCCGACGACTGATCGAGACGTTCCGGGCCCTCGCATGCAGAACTCCCGGCAGGCTCGGCGCAGCTAACACGCGACAGTGCAGGCACCGCTTGGGCCCATCAGGGCTGCGGCATCCATCCGGAGCCTGCTTTGACCCCAACCTGGCCGACGGCCACAAGCGAAACCCCGTGGCACGTGTTGGTGGTCAGCGCTGACCCTGCGCGGGTGACTCAAGCCAGACAAGCGCTCTACGGTTGGCCAGCGCCCATCGTGCTGGAAGTGGCCGCCAGCGTGGTGACTGCACTGCGCCAGGCCCTGGCCCAGC
Source organism: Betaproteobacteria bacterium (assembly GCA_043760045.1). Classification (GTDB taxonomy): domain Bacteria; phylum Pseudomonadota; class Gammaproteobacteria; order Burkholderiales; family Burkholderiaceae_C; genus Rubrivivax. The sequence goes on along the minus strand of JAYUPP010000544.1, from coordinate 10,618 downwards.
CGCCCCAGTTGGTCATCGTCGATTGGGCCCTGGAGGGCTCGGGTGGCCGGGCCCTGGTGCACCAGCTGGCGCGCCTGCGGCCCGCGTTGCCGGTGCTGGCCTTTGACAACCCGGGTCACGAGGACCGCAGCCACCCCGTGCAGATCTGGCCTTGGGGGGAAATCACCACCGTGCTGGACCACTGGCTGTGGCTGCGGCCCGAACACCCCTGAACAAAGAAAAACCTCCTGTGCACAGCCCCCCTTTTCCAGCCGACGAAGCCGCCCGGTTGCGGCAGCTGCAGGCCCTGCAGCAGCCGGACACCACCACGGCCCCGCTGCTGGACGGCCTGGCTGCAGCCGCGGCGCAGGCCGTGGGCGCCGACGAGCGGCAGGTGCTGGCCCCACTCGCGCAGGCCACAAAACATGGGCTGAGCGCAGACGCCGAGCGCCTGGCGCAGGGCGACCGCGAACGCAGCTTTCGCGAGCTGGCCGAGCAGATCCCGGCCATCGTCTACCGCACGGGCCTGAGCGGCGAAACGGCGCCGCGCTACATCAGCCCGCGGCTGCAAGACCTGGGTCATGACCCGGCCGACTGGGTGGCGCGGCCGTCGGCCTGGTGGCTGGCCGTGCACCCGCAAGACCGCGAGCGCGTACGGCGCGAGTTTGACGAGGCGATCACCCATCACCGCACCGCCGTGCTGCAGTACCGCATGAGCGACGCCCAGGGCCAGTGGCATCACATGCACGACACCGCGCGTGTGGTGCAGGCCGCCGACGGCGGCGCGCCCATCCTGCAAGGCGTGATGCTGGACGTCAGTGTCTCGGTGCAGCAGCAAGATCGGCTGCGCAAGCTGTCGGCGGCGGTCGACCAGGCGGCAGAGAGCATCGTCATCACCGACTTGCAGGGCCGCATCGAATACGTCAACGACGCGGCGCTGCGCAGCAGTGGCTACGCGCTGGACGAACTGATCGGCAGCAACCCGCGCATGCTGAAGTCCGGCAGCACACCGTCGTCGGTGTACGCGGAACTGTGGCGCGAGCTGGTGGCCGGCCGCAGCTGGCAGGGCGTGCTGCACAACCGGCGCAAAAACGGCCGCACCTTGCTTGAATCGGCCACCATTTCCCCGGTGCGTGATGCGGACGGCACGGTGACGCATTACCTGGCCGTCAAGCAAGACATCACCGAAAACCGCAACCTGCGTGCTGAACTCGACCACTACCGGGAGCACCTGAATGCGCTGGTGACGCGGCGCACCGCTGCGCTTGAACGAGCCCGCGCCGACGCCGAGGCCGCCAATGCGGCCAAAAGCGCCTTCCTGGCCGCCATGAGCCACGAAATTCGAACCCCGATGAACGGCGTCATCGGCATCATCGAATTGCTGCAACGTTCAGGCCTCAGTGCCGACCAGAAGGACCTCACCAACACCGCGCTGCAGTCGGCGGCCACGCTGCTGACGCTGATCGACGACATTCTCGATTTTTCCAAGATCGAGGCCGGTCGCATGGCGCTGGAAGAAGCGCCACTGGACCCGGCTCACATCGCCGAATCGGCCTGCGACGCGCTGCAGCCCGTGGCCGCCGCACGCGGCGTGCAGTTGCACGTCTTTGCCGACCCCGCGCTGCCGGCGCAACTGAGCGGTGACGCCGTGCGCCTGCGCCAGATCATGACCAACCTGCTGGGCAATGCCATCAAGTTTTCGGCCGGCCTGGAGCGGCCAGGCCGTGTGGCGCTGCGCATGGGCTGGCAGCGCGAACACGGGCTGCTGCTGCAGGTCAGCGACAACGGCATCGGCATGAGCCCGGAGGTGCAGACGCGGCTGTTCCAGCCCTTTGAACAAGCCGAACGCAGCACGACGCGCCAGTACGGCGGCACCGGCCTGGGTCTGGTGATCTGCCGACGACTGGCACAGACCATGGGCGGGCGCATCGTGCTCAGCTCGGAGCCCGGGGTCGGCAGCCGCTTTGAGGTGACGCTGCCGCTGCCGGCGCTGGGCGACGCGGCGCCTGCAGCACCGGCGCACGATCTCAGCGGGCTGCAATGCCGGCTGCTGGTGAACGACGACGAGTGGGCCCAGGATTGGTCGGCTTACCTGCAGGCCGCTGGTGCGCAGGTGGTGCGCCAGACCGACGTCACAGCGGCGCACGACGCGTCGACGGTCTGGGTGCTGCAGGCCGAAGGGTCGCAGCAGCCGTGGCCGGCCGGCGCTTGTGTGTTGTTGAGCGCTGGCGAGCGGCGGGTGCCGCGCGAAGAGGCGCCGCAGCGCATAGCGGTCGATGTGCCCGGCCTGCGGCGTGACGCGCTCATCACCGCCGTGGCCCTGGCCGCCGGGCGTGCCCTGCCGGCCACCACCGCCGACTCCGGCACCAAGGCTGCGGCCAGCGTCGTGCTGCCCCCGGGGCTGAAGATTCTGGTGGCCGAAGACAACGCCACCAACCGCAAGGTGCTGCAGCGCCAGTTGCAGCTGCTGGGCTTGAGTGCCGACTTTGCCGAAGACGGTGCTGCGGCGCTGCGCCTGTGGCAGGCGGGCCGGCGGCGCTATGCCCTGCTGCTCACCGATCTGCACATGCCGCAGCTGGACGGCTACGCGCTGTGCGCTGCCATCCGCAGCCAGGAAGAACCGACGCTGCGGCTGCCCATCGTGGCCCTGACGGCCAACACACTGCAAGGTGAGGCCGAACATTGCCTGGCCGCTGGCATGGACGGCTACCTGGGCAAACCGGCACAGATCGACAACTTGCGCGCGACGCTGCTGCGCTGGATCAACGCCGCGCACACAGCCGGCCCGACCTCGGCTGCGCCGCTCGCCGCCGCAGCCGTGCCGTGGCCGGCCGGTGACTTCGACGCCCAGGCGCTGCAGCGCCTGGTGGGCGACAACGCGGTGGTGATCGCCAATTTGCGGCGCGAATACCAGGCCGGCGCGGCTGGCGAACATGCCGCCATCCAGGCCGCCATGGCGGGCCGCGACTGGCGCGCCGCCGGTGCCTTGGCGCACCGGTGGAAGTCCAGCTCGCGTGCGGTGGGCGCGCTGGCGCTGGGCCAGGTGCTGGAAGATGTGGAACGCGCCTGCGCGCTAGGCCACGGCGACGGGGCGGCCGGCCTGGCTGCGGCGCTGGACGAGCGCTCGACGCAACTGCACCACTGGCTGTGCAGCCTGAGCTGCGATGACCGGCCGGCGGCCCGCCCCCATGTGCTGCTGGTCGACGATGACCCCTACGCGAGGGCACTGATGCTGCCGCTGCTGCAATCGAACCGGGCTCTCGAGGTCGAAGGTTTCGACAGCGCGCAGGCCCTGCTCGAACGCATGCCGACCCTCGACAGCAGCAGCTGCCTGGCCCTCATCGACCTGAACATGCCCGACATGGACGGCATCGAGCTCATCCGCCATCTGGCTGAGGGCCGCTACCTGGGCGCGTTGGCGCTCGTCAGCAGCGCCGACCGCCGCCTGCTCGACACCGCGATGCGCCTGGCGCAGACACACGGCCTGCGTGTGCTGGGCTACCTGCACAAGCCGGTCGCGGCGGCCGAGCTGCGCCTGCTGCTGGAACGCTGGCAAGCAGCACCTGCCAGCCACGCCGGCCCGGGCGCACCGGTGCGCAGCGCGCAGGAGGTGCGGCGCGCGATCGAAGCGGGTGAGGTGCGGCTGGAATTCCAGCCGCAGATCGAGGTGCGCAGCGGCGCACTGGCCGGTGTGGAGGCGCTGGTGCGCTGGCTGCACCCACGCGACGGCCTGCTGCCGCCGTCGTGTTTTGTGCCCGTGGCCGAAGAGCACGGGCTCATCGACGCGCTGACCCGGCAGGTGCTGGACCTGGCGCTGCAGCAGGCCCGCGCGTGGCGCGAACAAAACGGGCTGGCCGTCAAGATGGCCGTCAACGTGTCGATGGACAACCTGGTGCGGCTGGACTTTCCGGACTACGTGGTGGCCCGGCTGGCACACCACGGCATCGCGCCACAGGACCTGGTGCTGGAAGTCACCGAAACGCGCCTGATGAAGGACCTGCGGGCGCCGCTGGACATCCTGTCGCGTCTGCGTCTGCGCGGCATCGGCCTGTCGATCGACGACTTCGGCACCGGGCATTCGTCACTCGCGCAGTTGCGCGACCTGCCCTTTGACGAACTGAAGGTTGACCAGGGTTTTGTGCACGGCGGCAGCAGCGACCCGAGGTTGCGCGCGATCCTCACCGGCAGCGTGGAAATGGCGCAGCAGCTGGGCATGCGGGTGGTCGCCGAAGGTGTGGAAGACGCTGCGGACTGGGCACTGGTGCAGCAGTCGGGCTGCACGGTAGCGCAGGGCTACTTGCTGGCGCGGCCGATGAGCGGCGACGCCCTGCCCGGCTGGCTGGCAGCGTGGCCGGCACGGTGCAGCGAACTGATGAGCCAGAGCCTGACATGAGCCCGCTGCTGGTGGCTTCAGACAGCGCGACCGACGTGCTCATGATCCGGGGCCTGCTCAAGCAGGAAGGTTACGGCAGCGAAGGCAGCCCCGACCCCGGGCGCCTGGCCGCCGACTTTGAACAGTGGCGGCCCCAGGTTCTGATCCTGGCCTTCAAGCAGCTGGAGCTGGCCGAACTCCACTACCGGGCCCTGTATGGCCACAACCAGCTGATGACGGGGCTGCCGCACCGCACGCTGTTGCTGTGCCAGATGGACAGCACACGCACGGCCTATGCACGCTGCCGTGCGGGCGTGTTCGACGACTATGTGCAGTTCTGGCCGCTGACCCACGACGCCCTGATCCTGCCCAAAGCGGTGCACCTGGCGCTGCGCGCGCTGGACGGCCAGCGGCCGTCGGGACTGCAGGCACAGGTGGCCGTGCAGGCCCGGCGCATCGCCGAGCTGGAAGCGCTGCTCGACACCCAACTGGCGCAAGGCCGGCAGCGCACCGACGCGCTGGCGCAGGCCGGCGAAGCCGCCCAGGCGGGCATCGGGGCTGCGCTGGCAGGCCTGGGCCGCGACATCATCGACAACGGTCTGGACAACGCCGTCGTCGTGCGCGATGCGGCGCAGGTGCAGCGTTCGCTGGACCGCATAGGCCAGCAGGTGGTGCAGCCGGCCCTGGGCCAGGTGCAGCAGGCCATCCCACCGATGCGCCAGTGGATCGACGGGCTGAAGCACAGCCTGGCCGTGCCGGTGGACGCTGCGCGGGCGCTGGCCCGGCAGGCCCATGCGCAGCAGCAGAAGGTGCTGGTGGTGGACGACGACCCGTTTGTGTCGCGTGCCTTGCAGATCGTCATCACGGCCGCCGGCTACGAGGTGCAGTGCGCGGGCAACGCGGCGCAGGCGATGCAGGCCCTGCGCCAGGGCACACCCGATCTGGTGCTGATGGACGTGGGGCTGCCCGACATCGGTGGCATCGAGCTGCTGCGCCAGTTCAAGGCCAACCCTGCGCTGTCAGCCCTGCCGGTGTTGATGCTCACGGGCCACAGCGAAAAGTCCACCATCGTCGAGAGCATGGCCGCCGGGGCCGCTGACTTCGTCGTCAAGCCGTTCGAGCGTGAAGGGCTGCTGAAGAAAATGAGCCGCCTGCTGGGCAGCCCTGTTGACGCGCCCGGCTGATCGCGGCAACAGCGCAGGGCGGCATGGCGCCGCCCCGTTTCAGCTGGCCTTTGCTTATTTGTATTCCGACACCACCTTCCAGCGGTTGTCCTGCAACTGCGACAGCCGCGACGCATTGCTGCCCAGGCGCTTGGTGGGGCTGAACGTGGCCTCGGCGCTGCCGAACATGTCGGGTGGCACCACCATCGTGTCCATGGCCTTGATGAAGCTGTCGGTGGACAGGTTGGTGCCGGCCTTGCTGGCGGCCTTCAGGAAGGTGTCGATCAGGCTGTAGCCATACACCGAAAACACCGTCGGGTCTTCGTTGTGTTTGGTTTTGTACTTGTTGGCCCAGAAGCGGATGGGCTGCGACGGGTCGTCGGTGTAGGGGTTGGCCACCGTCATCGTCGCATACAGGCCGTTCATCGGCGCGCCGCCCAGCTTGTGGATGAGGTCGGTGTAAGCCGCGCTGCTGCCCATGAAGGTGGGGTTGAAACCCAGCCGGCGCGCGGTGCCGATGCCACCGATGGTTTCGCGGATGATGGTGCCCAGCACCACAAAGTCGCACTGCGAAGAAGCCAGTTTCTGCATCTGCGAAGCGAAGTCGGTAGCACCGCGTTTGAAACTGGTTTTCTCGGCCATTTCCATGCCGATGCTCTTCAGCCCTTCTTCAGCGCCGCGCACCACTTCCAGGCCGAATTCGTCGTCCTGGTACATCGTGCACACCTTCTTCGCGCCCTTCTCTTTCACGAGCTTGGGCACGGCGCCTTTCATCTGGTCGAAGTAGGTGGCGGCGAAGCTGTACTTCAGCTTGTGGAAGGGTTCGTACATTTCGCGTGCGGCCGTCACCGGGAAGAAGTTGATGACGTTCTTCTCGAACTGCACCGGCATCGCGGCCATGTTCTGCGCCGTTCCCAGGTGGCCCACCATCGCAAAGATCTTGTCCTGGTTGACAAGCTTCTGCGCCGCCAGCACGGCGTTTTTCGGGTCGTATTTGCTGTCTTCGACGATCAGCTTGACCTTGCGGCCGTTGATGCCGCCCTGTTCGTTGACCTCGTCCACGCGCAGCGTCATGCCCAGGCGGATTTGTTTGCCGAAAGCGGCAATCGGGCCTGACAAGTCCTGGATCGAACCCAGCACGATTTCGTTTTTGCTCACGCCCTGGCTTTGCGCCAGCACACTGCCGGTGGCAGCCAGGGCCAGGGTGGTGGCCAGTACGGTGGGTTGCAGTTTCATGGGTGGAGTCTCCGTTTGAGTCGTGGCAGGAAAAGTGGGCAAAGGCTGTCGAAACGGGTTTGCCAGCCGGGCGTTGACAGGGCTAACAGCCGAAGTAGGGTCTTTGACTTCATCGGTACAGCGCCTCGATTTGCGGCGCGTACTTGGTTTGCACCAGCTGGCGTTTTAGTTTCATCGTCGGTGTCAGTTCTTCGTCTTCGGCGCTCAACTGCGTGTCGAGCAGCCAGAACTTCTTGATCTGCTCCACACGCGCAAACTTCTTGTTCACGCGGTCGAGTTCGGCTTGAATCAGCGCTTGAATCTCTGCCGCATGTGTCAGGCTGGCGTAGTTGGAAAACGGCACGTCGTTGTCCTGGGCGAACTTCTCGACGTTTTCCTGGTCGATCATGATGATCACCGTCAGGAACGCCCGTTTGTCGCCAATGACCACCGCGTCGGTGACGTAGGGCGAAAACTTCAGTTCGTTTTCCAGCTCGCTGGGGGTGATGTTTTTGCCGCCGGCGGTGATGATGATGTCCTTCATGCGGTCGGTAATTCTGAAGAACCCGTCGGCGTCCACGACACCCACGTCCCCGGTGTGCAGCCAGCCGTCTGGCGTCAGCGTCTCGGCTGTTTTTTCGGGCTGGTTCAAGTAGCCCATGAACACGTTGGTGCCGCGCACCATGATCTCGCCAGTGGCCGGGTCGAGCTTGACTTCGTTGTAAGCCGCCGCCGGGCCGATGCTGCCGGGTTTGATGCGCTGTGCTGGCACACCCGTTGAAGCGCCGCAGGTTTCCGTCATGCCCCACACCTCGAGCATCGGCAAACCGAGGGCCAGATACCAGCGCACCAGCTCGGGCGAAATGGGCGCCGCACCAGTCACCAAAAAGCGCGCACGGTGGATGCCGATCAGCTTGCGCACGTTGTCCAGCACCAGCACGCGGGCCACATGAAACTGCAACTTCAGCACACCGGGCACAGGCTTATCGGCCAGCACAAGGTCGGCCACCCGCTGGCCCACACCGATGGCCCAGGCATACGCGCCCTGCTGCAACTTGCCGGCTTCTTTCAAACCAATCATCACGCCGCTGTAGAACTTTTCCCACACGCGGGGCACGGCGGTGAACACCGTGGGTGCAATCTCGCGCACGTTTTCCGGCACCGTGTCGGGGTTCTCGACAAAGTTCAGCTTGGCGCCGGTGTACATCGAAAAGTACTCACCACCCAGACGTTCGGCAATGTGGCACAGCGGCAAAAAACACATGCACTCGTCGGCTTCGGTGCGCGAGATCAGCGTGTTGTAGCCACGCACGGTGTACACCAGGCCCTTGTGGCTGTGCATCGCGCCTTTGGGCCTGCCGGTGGTGCCCGAGGTGTAGACCAGGATCGCCAGGTCTTCGGGTTTCACGGCGGCCACACGCTGTGCCACCGCCTGCGGGTGCAGCTTCATGTGGTCGCGCCCCAGCGCACGCAGCGCGTCCAGGCCGATGACCTGCGGGTCTTGCAGCTGGTGCAGGCCTTCCATGTCGATGACGACGATTTTTCTTAAGCGCGGCAGTTGTCCGCGCACTTCCAGCGCTTTGTCCAGCTGTTCGTCGTCTTCCACAAACAGCAGCGTGGTGCCGGAGTCTTCACACAGGTAGTGCACCTGCGCCGCAGCGTCTGTCGGGTAGATGCCGCTCGCCACACCACCGGCGCTGAGCACGGCCAGGTCGGCCAGCACCCATTCAACGGTGGTGTTCGACAGGATGGAAGCCGTCTGCCGCGCCTCGAAGCCCAGCGCCATCAGGCCATGCGCAATTTCGCGCACCGCGCTGCCCGTTTGCTGCCAGCTCCAGCTGCGCCAGATGCCCAGGTGCTTCTGGCGCATCCACACGCTGTTGCCACGCTGCTGCACGGCGTTCCAGAACATCGCGGCGATGGTGTCGCCAGGCACCACCACATCGGTGTTAGGTTTGATGTGCGACAGGTCCCAGAGTGCACTCATGGTGTGGCCTTCGCAGGCAGGGTGGTCAGCGCCATGTTTTTTTCTTCTTCCAGCGCCGGTCGGCACGCACGCCTTCGGCTTTCATGCCCAGATAGAACTCTTTGATGTCGTCTTTTTCGCGCAGGTTTTCGCACACGTCTTCCATCACGATGCGGCCGTTTTCCAGCACGTAGCCGTAGTCGGCGGCGTTCAGCGCCATGTTCGCGTTTTGTTCCACCAAGAGCAGCGTGGTGCCGCGTTCGCGGTTGATGCGCACCACGATCTCGAAGATTTCTTTTGTCAGGCGCGGCGACAACCCCAGGCTGGGTTCGTCCAGCAAGATGAGCTGCGGGTTGGCCATCAGGGCGCGGCTGATGGACAGCATTTGCTGCTGGCCACCCGACAACAAACCGGCGTCTTGCGCCGCACGTTCACGCAGGATGGGGAAGTAGCCGAACACCGCTTCGATGTCGCGCGCCACATGGTCACGGTCTTTGCGGGTGTAGGCGCCCATCAGCAGGTTGTCACGCACGCTCAGCAGCGGAAACACCTCGCGGCCTTCGGGCACGTGCATCAGCCCGCGCTGCACGATGGCCGCCGGGTCTTGCGCGGTGATGCTGGCGCCATCAAATTCAATCGTGCCCTTGCGCGGGTCGATGATGCCGCTGATGGTTTTCAGGATCGTCGTTTTGCCGGCGCCATTGCTGCCCAGCACGGTGGCAATTTCGCCACGCCGCACTTTCAGGCTGACACCGCGTATGGCCTTGATCGGGCCGTAGGCGCTTTCAACGTTCAGCAGTTCCAGGATCGGCCTGTCGGTGGCTGCCGCAGTGTTCATGCCAGCACTTTCACAGCAGACGCGTTGGTTTTTGGCCGCCGCAGGCCTGACAGGTCGTCGGCACTGCCCAGGTAGGCTTCGATCACGCCGGGGTGGCTTTGCACCTCGGCCGGGGTGCCCGTGACGAGCTCTTCACCCTGGCTCATGGCCAGCACGCGGTCAGACACTTTGGACACCAGGCTCATGTCGTGTTCCACCATCAGCACGGTGATGCCCAGCACGTTTTTGATGTCGGCGATCCAGAACGCCATGTCGTCGGTTTCTTCCACATTCAAGCCCGACGAAGGTTCGTCCAGCAGCAGCAAACGCGGCTCGGTGCACAGGGCGCGCGCCATTTCCACCACCTTGCGCACGCCGTAGGGCAAGCCGGCCACCAATGTTTCGCGGTGTTTTTGCAGGTCCAGGAAGTCGATCACTTCTTCTACTTTCTGGCGCGCGTGTTTTTCAGCTTCGCGCGTGGCGCGGGTGAAAAACAGTTCACTCCAAACACCGGTGCCACGGTGCGTGTGGCGCCCGATCAGCAGGTTTTGCAGCACGCTGGCGTGCTCAAAGAGTTCGATGTTCTGGAACGTGCGCGCGATGCCCAGGCCGGCAATCTGGTGCGGTGGCTGCTCGGTCAGGCGCAGCATGCCGCCCCCGGCGGTGGCTGTTTCAGATGACGACGGCGCTGCGTAGTCGATGTGCCCGCTGGTGGGCGTGTAGATGCGACTGATCAAGTTGAACACCGTCGTCTTGCCCGCGCCGTTGGGGCCGATGAGTGTGAAGACCTCGCCGCGCCGCACATCGAAGCTGACCTTGTTGACGGCCAGCACGCCGCCGAAACGCACCGTCAGGTCCTTGGCCGACAGCAGCACATCATGGGCGTTAGCAGCAGCGGCACTGCGGGCAGTGAGGCTCATTTCAGGCGGTCCGATTTCTGAAACGACTTCTGCCGTTTGAACATGCCTTGGCGGTAGAACGGAAACAGCTGGAACCAGGCGCGCACCTTCAGCCAGCGGCCGTACAAACCCATCGGCTCGAACAGCACAAACGCGATCAGCATCAGGCCGTAAACGGTGCCTTGCAGACCGGTGGCCTGGCCGATG
>JAYUPP010000543.1:0-5991 GCA_043760045.1 Betaproteobacteria bacterium | reverse complement strand
CGCGACATCAAAGACATCGCCATCCGCACCGGCATCCAGCCGGGTGAAGGTTTGTACTTCGACCAAGACTCGCGTGTGCTCGTCAACAGCCCGCGCTTTGCACGTGCCTTCGAGCTGGCGCGCCAGGTTCGCAGCAACAAGCTGGACGCCAAGGTTTCAGCCTGGAGCAACGAATGGAGCGAGGGCTTCAAGCGCGGCACGCTCAGCACCCAGCTGACCGGCGCCTGGCTGGCCGGCCACTTGGGCAACTGGCTGGCTCCTAACACCAAAGGTTTGTGGCGTGCGCTGCAGCTGCCCGAGTCGTCTTACGCGGCTTACGGCGGCACGTTTTTGGCCATTGCGCGCGGCGCACCGCCGGCGAACAAACTGCTGGCATGGGAACTCATACAGCTGCTGACCCTGAACCGCGACTTGCAGCTCGCGGCCTTCAAGTCACAAGATGCATTTCCGGCTTTGGTCAGCACCCATGACGACCCGTTTTTCGAGCAGCCGTTGCCTTTCCTGGGGGGCCAGCCCGCGCGGGTGATGTGGCGCGAAGCGACCCGCAATATCAAGGCCGTGACGGTGCACAAACAAGACGCTTTTGCCGGCGAAGTGATCGACACCGAACTCGACAAAGTGCTGGACCATGCCAAGCCGGTGGCCGCGGCGCTGACTGACGCCGCGCGCTTGCTTGAAAAGCGGGCGCGCCGCTGACCGGCCTTGAGCCCCAAAACACCTAACGCCACAATGAAGCTGCCACGCCTGTCGCCCAAGTGGACACCCTACGTGCTGCTGAGCCCGTTTGTGATCCTGTTTTTGGTGTTTGGCATGTTTCCGCTGGCCTTCTCTTTGTACCTGGCGTTTCAGAGTTGGGAGCCCACCAGTGGCCTGGGTGCGATGCAGTTTGTCGGGCTCGAGAATTTTGTGTTTGCGCTGCAAGACGAATGGTTCTGGAAAAGCCTGAAAAACACCGCCTGGCTGGCGCTGGCCAGCGGCGTGCCGCAGCACCTGGTGGCCATACCGCTGGCGGTGTTCATCCACACCCGTTTCAAGCGCCTGCGCAACGGCGTGGTGGGGGCCTACTTCATGCCCTACATCACCAGCACGGTGGCCATTGCCATCATGTTCAGTTCGCTGTTTTCCACCGACTACGGTGTCGTCAACACCATGCTGGCAAAGCTTTTTGGCGTGCCGGCCATCGACTGGCTGGGCGCGCCCGAGAACATCAAACCCGCCATTGCGATGATTGTTTTCTGGCGTTATGTGGGCTTCAACGTGGTGCTGTACCTGGCGGCGCTGCAGACCATACCCAAAGACCTGTATGAAGCCGCCACGATGGACGGCGCCGGGTGGCTGCAGCAGTTTTTCTTCATCACCTTGCCCAGCTTGAGGCCGATGATCTTCTTCGGCGTCACGCTGTCGGTCATTGGTGGCTTGCAACTGTTTGAAGAGCCTTTCATCCTGACCGGTGGTCGCGGCGGTTCCGACCAGTCGGGCATGACCACGGCCATCTATCTGTACCGCATGGCTTTCGACTTCAACGACTTTGGCGCCGCCAGCGCAATGTCGTGGCTGCTCTTCATCGTGGTGGTGGTGCTGACCTGGCTCACCAACCGCGCCTTCAAAACTAAAGAGGCCGGTGGATGAACGTCAGTAACCACCGCCTCGCCCCCTGGGCGGCTTACGTCATTGTCGGCATCGGTGCGCTCGTCATGCTGGCGCCTTTTTATTTCATGTTCGTGTTCGCCACCCAGTCGCGCACCGAGATTTTCAGCCTGCCACCGCCCCTCTGGTTTGGCGACGACTTTTTCAACAACCTGAAGATCCTGACCGAGCGCATACCGTTCTGGCGCAACCTGGGCTGGAGCGTTTATGTGGCCCTGATGTCCACCGCGCTCACGCTGCTCTTCTGCAGCATGGGCGGTTACGCTTTTGCGTGTTTCGAATTCCGCTTCAAGAACGCGCTGTTTGCCTTTGTGATGGCCACGATGTTGTTGCCGGGTTTCATGAACATGATTCCCACCTTCATGGTCATGGACCTGCTGGGCTGGATCGACCAGCCTCGCGCGCTGTACATCCCCGGTGCGGCCAGCGCCTTCGGCATTTTCCTGATGAGGCAGTTTGTTTCGACTTCGGTGCCGAAGGACTTGATAGAGGCGGCGCGCATGGACGGCTGCAGCGAGCTCGGCATCTACTGGCGCATCGTGCTGCCGCTGCTCAAGCCCGCACTCGGCACGCTGGGGCTCATCACTTTCATTGCCAGCTGGAACAATTTTCTCGGCCCGCTGATCGTCATGCGCAGCCCCGACATGTACACGCTGCCGCTGGCGCTGCGCAGCCTGCAAAGCCCGGTCGACACCGAGTGGGGCGCACTCATGACCGGTTCGGCCATCGCCACGTTGCCGCTCGTTGTTTTGTTCATCCTGTCTTCACGTCAGCTCATTGCCGGCCTCACCGCCGGTGCCGTGAAGTAACTGCAGATTGCCACCACCCATGCATCCATCCCTGTCGCCAGAAGTGCTGGCCGCTTTCCCCCCCGGCTTCGTCTGGGGCGTCGCCACCAGTGCCTACCAGATTGAAGGCGCAGCACAGGCCGACGGCAAAGGTGCTTCCATCTGGGACGAGTTCTGTCAACTGCCCGGCGCAGTGGCTGATGGCAGCCATGGCGACACGGCCTGTGACCACTATCACCGCTGGCCTGAAGACCTGGACTTGATGGCATCGCTGGGTGTGGATGCTTATCGCTTTTCCGTGTCATGGCCGCGTGTGCGGCCCAGCGGCGCGGGCGCATTCAATCAAAAGGGCCTGGACTTCTACGAGCGCTTGGTGGACGGCTTGCGCAAGCGCGGCATCCAGCCTCACCTGACATTGAACCACTGGGACCTGCCCGCAGCCCTGCAGGCGCAGGGCGGCTGGGCCGCGCGCGACACCGTGCACCGGTTTGTGGAATATGCACAGGCCGTGGCGCGCCGCGTGGGCGACCGCGTGGCCACCATCACCACCCACAACGAACCCTGGGTGGTGGCCACACTGGGCTACGAAACGGGGATTTTTGCGCCTGGCATCAAAGACCGCGCGCAGGCCGTGCAGGCCTCGCACCACCTGCTGCTGAGCCACGGTCTGGCGCTGCAGGCGCTGCGCGCGCAGGGCTGCGCCACGCCGCTGGGCATCGTGCTAAACCTGGCGCCCATCAGCCCGGCCAGCAGCAGCGCGGCTGACGCTGCAGCGGCGCGGCTTGAAGACGGCCGCCTGGTGCGCTGGTACATGGACCCGCTGTTCACCGGCGCCTACCCGGCCGATGTCGTGCAGCACCTGGGGGCCGACGCGCCACAGATTCAGGCGGGCGACATGGCTGCCATCCAGACGCCGCTGGACTTCCTGGGCATCAACTACTACAGCCGCGGCGTGGCCAGCGCCAACGGCGCCTGGGACGTGAAAACCAGCGGCTTGCCACTCACCGACATGGGCTGGGAGGTCTACCCCGAGGGCCTGACCGAACTGCTGTTGCACCTGCACCGCGAATGGAAAGTGCCGCCGCTGTTCATCACCGAAAACGGCGCCGCATTCAAGGACCAGCTGCTCGGTGACCGCGTGTTTGATGCCGAACGCACCGACTACATCGCGCGCCACATCGCTGCCGTGGGCGCAGCGTTGCGCCAGGGCGTGCCGATGGCCGGCTACATGGTGTGGAGCCTGCTGGACAACTTTGAATGGGCCAGCGGCTACGCGAAGCGGTTTGGCATCGTGCATGTGGACTACGCGACGCAGCGGCGCACGCTGAAAGACAGCGCGCTGTGGTACGCCGACTTTCTGCGCCAGCAGCGGGCCCGGCAGGCGCTGCCGGTGGCGGCATCGCCCGAGGTGTGACATGGGCCAGGTCAGTTTGCGCGGCATCAAGAAGAGTTACGGTGCGGTGGACGTCATCCGGGGCATCGACCTGGAAGTGCACGACGGCGAATTCCTGGTGTTTGTGGGCCCCAGCGGCTGCGGCAAAAGCACCACGCTGCGCATGATTGCGGGGCTGGAAAGCATCAGCGCCGGTGAGCTGCAGATTGACGGCCAGCGCGCCAATGAACGGCACCCGGCCGACCGCGGCGCGGCCATGGTGTTTCAAAGTTATGCGCTGTACCCGCACATGACCGTGGCCGACAACATGGGCTTTGCGCTGAAGATGGCGGGCGTGGCCAAGGCCGAGCGCGCACAGCAGGTGGGCCGCGCGGCCGAGATTTTGCGCATCACCGAACTGCTGCAGCGTTTTCCGAAAGAACTGTCGGGGGGCCAGCGTCAGCGCGTGGCCATAGGCCGCGCCATCGTGCGCAAGCCCAAGGTGTTTTTGTTCGACGAGCCGCTGTCCAACCTGGACGCGGCGCTGCGCGTCAACATGCGCATCGAACTGGGTCGCCTGCACAAAGAACTGCGCACGACCATGATCTACGTCACCCACGACCAGGTGGAAGCCATGACCATGGGCGACCGCATCGCGGTGTTCAACCAGGGCCGGGTGGAACAGATCGGGGCACCGATGGCGCTGTACAACCAGCCGGCCAATGAGTTTGTGGCCGCTTTCATCGGCGCGCCCAGGATCAACCTGGTGGACAAACCCACAGCCGACGCGGCAGCCCCGCACCGGGCCTTGTGGGACGCCCTGCACGCGCGCCATGCAGCCGCTGGCGTGCAGACCATCGCGCGCCTGGGTTTGCGGCCTGAACACTGGGCCGTGGTGGCGCCGGGCGTGGGCGTGCCGGCACAGGTGGAGCTGGCCGAACACCTGGGCGATTCATCCATCCTGCACCTGCGGGTGCAGGGCGTTGCAGCGCTGCTGAGCGCAAAAGTCGGCGCCGGGCAAAGCGGCATAGAAGGTGGGCAGTGGGTGGGCCTGCAGCCCAACGCCGCCTGGGCGCTGGGCTTCGGCGCAGACGGTCGGCTGGCCGCTTTACCGGGCGCTTGATTGGGCGCTTGATTGGGCGTTTGACCGAGCGCTTTTCCGGCCACCAGACCGGCCACCCAACCAGGCGCCAGCCGATGGGGCCGCCGCGCCGGCAGCGCTCACCGTGCCCAGTGCAGGCCGTCCACGTAAATTTTCGGCAACCCGGTGGTGTTCAGCGGCTTGCCGGTGAAGCTGTAGCGGTCGGCAATGATGAAGCGGAAGCTCACCAGCCGCAGGTCGAGCTTGGGGTTGGCGGCCAGGAAGGCTGAAACGGGGATCGACACGTTGCACCAGTTGTTGGTGTTGCAGTAACCATAGTCACCTGGGCCGATCTGCACAAAGGCTTCCTGCACGTCGCGGTCTTCGGTGTCGGTGCTGATGCCGACCTCGATCTTGCCCGGGTAGCTGTCGCTCTTCACACTGAAGTTCAGCCGGCCACTGGCATATGCCGACAGGTTCTCGGTGACACCCGCCGCCGAATGCGTGAACAGGCCCCAGCCGAAGTCCACCGGGTTGGGGGTGATCTCGAAGCTGGTGCTGCCGTCGCCGGGCGCGGCGGTGGCCGTGCTGTCGGCGTAGCCGGTGCGCGCAAACGGGTCCCAGCGCAGGCCAGTGGCACGCACTTCGCCGGGCACGCTGGCTTCGCTGTAAAGGGTGTAGCGGGCGGCACTCAGCGCAGTGCCCACGGCAGCGGCTTGCCAGCTGACCGCGTCTGCCGCTGTGTGGTTGCCAGCCTCGCACACCCAGGTCACGCCGCAGGTGCCCAGGCCCTGCACCGCGTAGCGCGCCTGGCGGTCCTTGTTGAACAGCCCCCAGCCGTCGTCACCTTGTTTCCAGGGCTCGTCGAAGGCCTGGAAAAAGAACATCGCCTGCGGGCCCTGGCGGCTGGCGCGGCCTTCCATCGCCCAGGCCTGCAGGGCGTCGAAATACAGCTTCTGGTTGACGGGGTGGGCGCGAAAGCTCAGCACCGGGCCACCGCCGGCGTCGCGCGCGGTCCAGCCGGTTTCGCCGATCACCATCGGCATGTCGGGCAAATTCAAACGGTCGAAGGCGGCGCGCGCCTGGCCAAACTGGCGTTTGGC
>JAYUPP010000542.1:0-6004 GCA_043760045.1 Betaproteobacteria bacterium | reverse complement strand
ATGCGCACCGTGGCCACCGGGTTGCGCCAATCGCGCGCGATGGACTTGAAGTCCGCCACACCATGCATGCCGCGGTGCACGTGCACAAAGCCTTCGCCATTGCCGGCGCGCGCGCCTCCGCCTGGGCCACCACATTCTGCGAAGAACGGCCCCGGAATCGAGGCGCAGAGTTCGTCATTGACCTCGCTGCCCGCGTCGTAGGCCACCGCCGTCAAGGTAACAGACTGCCCCGGCAACGGCAGCGGCACGGCGTTCAGGGCCATGAAGGCGTCGTTGGTGGGAATCAACATCGCCGCCACGCTGAAGCGGTCGCGCCAGGGGTTGGCCTGGATCTGGAAGGTCACGGATTTGCCGGGGTCCAGAAGGGCGCCACCGGCAGCCGTGGCGGTTACGAAGGGGCTCGAGTCAAGCAGCGCGCGCAGCGGCGCGACATTGCCTTCTTCGGCCAAGGTCGCCAGTTGCGGGCTGGCCGGTTCGCCGAGTTTGAACAACTGGATGTCGGGCTTGTGGGTGGCCAGCAGCAGCGGTGTGAAGCGCTGGTTGTAGGTGATGTTGGTGACGGTCACTTCATACATCCACCGGCCCTCGGGGCCCATGGCTAGGGCTGGGGCGAGCAGACCGGCGGCCGCGCTGGCGGCCAGTGCAAGCAGCGCCAGACGGCGGCTGAAGCGTGGGGTGGGAAAAGGCATGTTCGGCTCCTGTGAGATGTCGGTGCCCGGGGGGGATCCTCGGGTACGGCATTGAAGCAAGCAGCGTCAAAAAATGCCTCACCGAGTTATCACGAAACTATCTCGGCGCCGGGACCTCAGCGCGTGGTCACCAGCCGAGAGGTCGCCTCGCAATCGGCGGGTGGGGCGGCCTGCGCGGGCGCCCCGGCCTCTTGCGGCACCACCACCGCGCGCAGCTTGGCGTCCGGTGCAAGCACGCCGTGGAAGCGGATCAGATATAGCCTCGGCGTTGGCACCAGCACAGCCAGCCGTTGCATGAACGCCAGCGGCGACATCACCAGGTGGGTGGTGCCGTCGCGCCAAGAGGTCTTGCCATGTAGATCGAGCCCCCTTCTTCGACCGACACCCCCCGACGGGTGAGCAGCTTCATCAATCGGGTGATGATCCTGTGCAACACCGTCCGCACCGCGTTATCGGTTGGCGCAGGTATCTCGACGAAGTTCGGCGGGCCCTCAGCGTCGCGCCGCTACACCCCGTCCAGCTCCAGGCGCATGGTCTGCACGGCGCCGTAATACAGCGTGCCGTCTGGCCGCACGATGAACACTGCCGGCTCTGAAAACAAGGCCGGCTCTTAAATGCCAATGGAGGTGGTGCCGCGCGAAGCGCCGATGTACAGGCCCCACTGGCGCGCCATGGGCAAAGGCAGGTCATAGACCAAGCGCAAGGCCGGTGCGCGGATCTTGTCGGCGTGGCTTGTGCCCGATCGCGCGGGTGGTAGGAAACGGCAACCACCTTCACAGCGCGTGCTTCAAACTCAGGTTGCAGCCGGCCCAGTTCCAGCAGGTACTTCAGGCAGATGGGGCAGTGCAGCCCGCGGTAAAAAACCAACAACGTGAAGTTCACCGGCGCATCGCTGCTGAGGATGAACTGACCGTGGTCCAACGTCGGCACCTGCAGCGGCGGCACCGGTTGGCGCGGCTCCAAGGCAGACACGGTTGGGTGGTTGGCAGGCTGTGTGTTCATGGCTTGTAAGAAGCTCCCTGCTTGATGAGACTCGCACTTTCCTCAGCTCTAGTAGTCCGTTTCACCAAAACCACTACATGAAATCGCGTCTTTTTCCGCCATGCGTCGTTGCAGCCCCTTGCCGCACTGCGGGGACTGGGCTGGGATCAATCGCGCAATCTCGTTTCATTCTTCGTACGCTTCATGTCATGTCATGTCTGACTGCTTATCGGCCCTGCTGCAACGTTTTCGGCTGCGTGCACACGTGTTTCACAGTGGTGCCTTGTGCGGTGCATTCCACTTTGAACGCAAAACAGGTGCAGCCCATCTGCACCTCCTGCGGCGCGGGCCGCTGCAGCTGACCGACCCGCAGGGGCGGGCCCATGCCATTGATGAGCCCAGCGTGCTGTTTTTCCCGCACCCCAGCGCGCACGGGCTGCGTGGCAACGAAGCTGTGGGGGCTGACGTGGTGTGTGCAACGGTCGACTTCGGCCTGGGTGACGAAAACCCGTTGCTGCGGGGTCTGCCGCCCATGTTGTGTGTACCCCTGGCCCAGATGCCTGACCTGGACCTTGCACAACAACTGCTGTTTGCCGAAGCGCAGCGCGGCCGCTGTGGACACAGCGCGGTGGTGGACCGGCTGGCCGAGGTGCTGGTGATACAGCTGTTGCGTCACGCCCTGGCCAACCAGCTGGTGAACGGCGGCGTGATGGCGGGGCTTTCCGACCCGCGACTGTCCCGGGTCATCAGTGCTTTGCACGCAGATCCGGAACAAGCGTGGAACCTGGGCACGATGGCAACGCTGGCCGGCATGTCCAGGGCGCGTTTTGCGGCGCATTTCATGGCCACGGTCGGCACCCCGCCGGCTGACTATCTGACCGGCTGGCGTGTCGGGTTGGCGCGCCAGCTGCTGCGCAAGGGCTTGCAGGTCAAACAGGTGGCGGCCCAGGTGGGCTATGCCAGTGCAGGGGCCTTCGGGCGCGTTTTTATGCAGCGGGTGGGCTGCTCCCCCACGCACTGGCAGCAACGCGATGCTGCGTAAGGCACCGGCCAGAACCAGCCCGTAGCCCTTTCAGTTCACCGACTTCGGTGTCTTGTTGCGCACCTGCGGCCATTGCAGGTCAGCTTTCATGTTGTGCCCGCTCACGTCCTTCAGCCACTTCTGCTGCACGTTGGGATTCAGGTTCACATACAGCTTGTCGCCACTGACATGCCAGGCTTGTGGGTCGCCATCGAACTTCTTGCCCATCGTCATGCCAAAAGCACAGAAGCCACCGTACTGCGGCGCGTAGTTTTCGGCATTGGCAACAAACAGTTCGCGGTTGGAGGCGTTGGCAAACTGGTAGGTTGCGCCGGCATGGCTGGCGCTGAATTCGGCTTTGCCTGGTGTGGGTTTGCCTGCGGTGAAGTAAGCCACCGGGTCATGGCCTTTCAAGGCCACGCCCTTGGCGTCGGCGTTGACTGCGGCGGTCGACTCGGGGTCAAAAGCAAAGACAGTGGCCGGGGCCAGCAACGCGCCGCTGCAAAGGCCCGCAAAGAAGGCCAGCAGGCTGCGGCGCAGGGTGGGCGAATTCATCGAGTACTCCTGGTTGTTGACGTGCAAGACAGGTACTACCGAAACGTGTTTCGGCGTGCTGTGCACTCTAAAGAAAGGGCCCGCAGAAAAGGCCGCTGATCGTCTTTAGAAAGCCGCCGAACGTCTCAGCAGCCACCGCTGGCGGCGCTGGGTGCACGGCCGCTGCTGCCGGGGGGTGAACGTGTGTCGGTGGACGCACTTCAGCGTGCACGTTTCACCGATCGTCTTCGATTCACCGCCATTCGTCTCCATTGCGCTCTGGCACCTGCTGCAGCCGTAAGTTGCCCGCGTCACGCCAGACCCAGCGGCAACCATGCAAAAAACAGCCCTGCCCAACACCACTGGCCGCACCGCCTGCACCTCCCGCACCGCCCGCAGGCCAGGGGTGAGCGCCGTGGTGCCAGCACGCAATGAAGCCGCCTGCATCGGCGCCGTGGTGTCGGGGCTGCTGGCCCTGCGTGACGCCCAGGGTGCACGGCTGCTGCTGGAGGTGGTGGTGGCCGACAACGGATCCAGCGACGACACCGCCGCCATCGCCACGGCGGCTGGCGCGCGGGTGGTTGCGGTGCCCGTGGCCGGCTATGGCCAGGCGTGCTGGCACGGGGTGCAAGCCAGCCTGGGCGATGTGCTGCTGTTCGTCGACGGCGACGGCGCAGCCGCGCCGGCTGACGCGCCAAAACTGTTGCAGGCCCTGGACGAAGGCGCGCAGTTGGCCATAGGCATACGCGCCCACCCAGAGTCCGATTCGATGTCGCTCAGCCAGACAGGGGGCAATGCGCTTGCCTGCGCGCTGATGCGCCTGATCTGGCGAATGCCGGCCCGTGACCTGGGGCCCTATCGCGCCATCGAACGCCAGGCGTTTGACCGTTTGGCGATGCAAGACCGCGGTTTCGGCTGGACCGTCGAGATGCAGGTTCGCGCGCATCGTTTGGGCCTGCGGGTGGCCGAACGCGAAGTCGGCTGGCACCGGCGCGCCGGTGGGCTTTCAAAGATCAGCGGCACCTGGCGCGGCGTGCTCGGTGCCGGCGTGGGCATTCTCGGAATGATTGCCCGGCTGTGGTGGCGTGAGCGCCACCGCCCGCACATCGAACGGTCCGCCAAGCCGCAAGAAGCCCGACCACCCACTTGACCATTTCCACCCCCAAAGCGACAGGAGATTTCGATGAAAACCCACCCCCTACGGCGTGCTGGCCTGGCGCTGGCATTGGCCTGTACAGCCAGCTTCAGCCTGGCTTCAGGCACCGACGGCGCAGCCGGAGCCGAAACAGGCGACACCGCGGCCTACAACCGTGGCAAGGCGGTGTTCGCCAATAAAGTAGCCTGCGCGTCCTGCACCATGCCCGGCAAGACTCTGGATGCCGCTTTGGCACGCGAGTTGATTGCCAAGAAGCCCCCTGCGATCAACGCCGACGAGGCGGGTGCGCTGGATGTCTACCTCAAGCGCCGCTTCAAGCTGTGAAAGCCGCATCCATGAAGTGCCTTCACCACGCCAAGACCGCCAAACCCTGCAAACGGCTGGTCGCCTTGCTGGCCGTTATGGCCCTGCCCCTGGTCGCGCAGGCCGAAGGCGGCTCGCCTTGGTTGCCCATCCCCGGCCAGATTCTTCTGGGTGTGCAGCTCACCACCCAAAGCGCTGACAGCGCCTTCATCGGCACCATGGAAGTGCCGGTGCGCAACATCACTGGCGGCGCGGCCACCGCCTACAAGCGGGCCACCACCAGCGTGCGACTGAACTACGGTTTCAGCGACGCGCTGGCGCTGGAAGCCTCAGTCGGCCATGGCCGCGTGAAGGTGGGCAGTGCCGACAGCGACAGCGGCAGCACCGACGCCACGCTCGGCCTGGCCTGGCGTGTGCTGGACGAGTTTGCAAGCCCAGGCGCCCCCACGGTCACGCTGCGTGCGCTGGCCATCATCAAGGGCAGCTACGACGGCTTGCGGCTGGCGGCCATTGGCAACGAGCAAAACGGGGTTGAACTGGCCCTGCTGGTGGGCAAGCAGTTTGGTGGCATCGGCATCTGGGCCGAAGCCGGGGTGCAAGACCGCTCGGGCGGCGTGCCCAATGCCAACTTCTATGAGGTGGGCGTCAAGGCCAGCTTCGCTGGTTCACTGAGCGCCAGCCTGTCCTACGCCAACAAGAAATACGGTGGCGACCTGGACATCGGCGGCCCTGGCTTCAGCCCGGCGCGCTTCCAGCAGGTGCGCGCAGAACGTGAACTGGTCAGGGCCAGCCTGGGTTGGGGCTTTTCCAGCAACCAGGGCATCTCGTTGGGTTGGGCCCAGTCGCTCAGTGGCGGGCGTAACACCAACAAGGACGACCAGATCGTGAGCGTGAGCTACACCATCGGGTTTTGAAAACCGGTTGACCCACCATGCCCCGCCTGCGGCCGCCATACCCCTGTGCGGCCGTGGCTGGCGTGATGGCCTTGTGCAGCGCCCACCCCGACGGCCTGATGGCGCTGCTGCTGCGGGGCGCAGCAGCGGCCTGGCGGCGCGGCCGTGCGTGGCAGATGGGCCTGTGGCTGGGTGCGGCCTGCGCCACCAAGGTTTCGGCACGGGTGGTGCTGCCGCTGCTGCTGGTAGCACCGCACCTTAGCCCGACTTTGTCAATTTCCCAGTCACTTTTGGCCCTAGGCCGCCGTAAACCCTTGTCACCATTGGATTTCAATGCGATGGTGAAATGTAGTGCCATAATATTGTGTAACAATTGATCCAGGGCATTGCTTTTCGTGCACCATCCCGTGCATGTTCATTCGCCGCA
>JAYUPP010000541.1:0-6016 GCA_043760045.1 Betaproteobacteria bacterium | reverse complement strand
GCGCACCGTCAGGTGCTGCAGCCGCTGTTGTGTCTGCGCCCATGCGGCCTGTGCCGCCTGCAGCGCATGTGCAGCGGCGGCGGCGGCTGCAGCGTCGCTGCGCAGCGCGCGTTCGTGTTCAGCCTGCAGATCTTGCAGCAGCCCCTGCACGCGGTCGGCCTCGGCCTGCAGCGCCGGCGCGTGCAAGGTCAGCACCGCGTCGCCGGCCTGCACCGCCTGGCCGTCAGCCACCAGCACCTCAGCCACAAAACCGCCGGCCTGCGCGCGCACCAGCGCGGGTTCAGGCAGCCACAACACACCCTGTGCCACGCTGCTGACGGGCAAGGGCAAGACCGCCACCGCCAGCACGGCGGCCAAAAACACCGCCAGCGGCAGCGTCAACTGCAGGGCATGGGTTGCTCGCCCAAGCCGCCCGCTGCGGCCGGCTTGCAGCATCAGCGCCCCACCTTCCCGCTGCAACCAGCGCAACAGCCGCGCCAGCGGCGCCAGCACCAGCGTGCAGGCAAAGAGCGCCAGCGCCAACTGCCCCAGGTGCTGTGACCACGCACCCAGCCACACCACCACTGCCACAGCCACCCCCCAGCGCATGGCCAGCGCTGCCGGCGCGTAGGCCCACAACCACACCGCTTCGCCCGGTGCCACGTGGGGCCCAGCACCGTCTGCGATGCGCAGCAGGTGGCGCCGGCCGGCCAGCAGCCAGTGCCGGCTGCTGCGCACGGCCAGATTGGGCAGTGCAAAAGCGTCACACAGCATGTGATAACCGTCAAAACGCAGCAGCGGATTGGCGTTGACGAGCAGCGACGACCCCAGCGCCAGATAAAACACCAGCAGCGCGCCGTCGCGCACGGCGCCGGGCTGCGCATTCAGGGCCAGCAAACAGGCCAGCGCGGCCACGCTCAGCTCGGCGGCGATGCCCGCCGCCGACACCGCCAGCCGCTGGCGCCGCCGGGGCAGCGCTGAAGCCGCGCTGGCATCGACATAAGGCACCGGCACGAACATCAGCCAGGTGAGGCCCCAGTCGGCCACCACCGCCCCCAAGCGGCGCGCCACCCAGCCGTGTGCCATTTCGTGCAAGATTTTCAGCAGCAGATAGGCCAGCCCGGCCAGGCCCCAGTGCGCCGGCAGGCTCATCAGGGGTTGCAACTGGCGGGCCAGTGCACCGGCTTGCAGCAGCGCAGCGGCGGCGGCCCAGGCCAGCAGCAGCAACCACAGCAGCAGGCCAAACCGGGCCTGGCTTGACAGCGGGTGGCCTGCACGGGACTGGTTGCCGGCCAGGCGCGCAAAAAATGCATCCGGCCGGCCGAGGCTGACGCGCCAGGCCAGCAGGTGCTGGCGGTGCTGCGGCTGGCCGGGGGGGCGGGTGGCCGCGTCTGCGAACGGGTTTGCGAACGGGTTTGCGAACGGGCCCGCGAACGGGCTTGTTGATGCGCTCGTCAAAGCGCTGCCAACGTCACCGAAGTCGGGTGCGCGGTCAAAACTCAGCAGGCCAGCGGCATGCAACTGCGCCAGCATCAGGAGCCAGGCGTCTTGCGTGGGCGCTGCGCTGCAGTGTTCGGCCTGCGCGGCGGCCCACAGTTGCTGCACCGTGTGCTGGCCGTCGCAGCGCGCCACTGCGCTCCAGGCAGCGGCGTTCAACCTGAAGCTGCGTCGCCCGTCAGCCGCCACCAGGGTTTGCCAGACCTGGCCGCGCACCACCATGCGGTCGAGGCGCACGGCGCTGTGCAACCGGGGCCGCAAGTCGGCCAGCCTGAACCAGCGTGCAGAACGCTGCGGTGGCGGCCGGTGGCTGACGGTGGCGTCCGGCGGCGGTTGGCGGACGGCCCGCGCGTTCATGCCCACCATTCCCACCACGCCACGCGCGCCGCGCCCAGCGCCCGGCGCAGCAGGTGCAGCAAGGGGCTCGCGTCACCGGCCTGCAGCTGCGCCGTGCCCTGCAGGCCAGGGCGCAGTGCACTCAGTGCGCTGTTCTGGCCGGGCAGCAGTTCGGCTTCGACCTCAAAAACATTGCGCCCTTCAACGGCTCTGGCCACCGGCGAAATGCGGGTGACGTGCAGCGCCAGCGGGTCCCAGGGCAGGGCGCTGAGCATCAGGCTGCCGGAAGGGCTGGTTGTGGTTGCGGTTGCGGGTGCGGTTGCGGGTGCGGTTGCCGGTGCAGTCCCCGTTGCGCCGTTTGACAGCGCCGCCTGGCGGGCCCGCAGCGCGCCGATGTCGCGTTCATCAATCTCCACCATCACTCGAAAGCGGCCCTGCGGCGCCAGTGTCAGCAGCGCCGCGCCTTCTTTCACCGGAGCGCCCAGTTGTTGGCTCCAGTCGCCCTGCACCACCCAGGCATCAAACGGCGCCACCAGGCGCGAACGCTGCAGCTTTTCTTCAATCAACGCCAGTTGGGCCTGCGCTTCGTCAGCCCGGCTCTGTTGCAGCACCAGCTGCATGCGGTCGGCGCGCGCCTGGGCGCCGGCCAAGGCGTCCAGGTGTTGCGCCAGCTGGCTTTGCCAGCGCTGGCGTTCCAGTTGCAAGTCCTGGTCGGCGAGGTCCAGCAGCGGCTGGCCAGCGCGCACGCTGTCGCCGGCGCGGGCGTGCACCAGCTGCACAAAACCGTCGGCGGGTGCCGACAGCACGCGCTGCACCGCACCTTCCAGCCGCGCCGGACCACCCACGCGGCTGGGCCAGGGCATCAGCAGCGCCACCAGCAGGGCAACCGCTGCAGCACCCGCCAGCAGCCGCCACTGGCTCTGGCGGCGTGTGCCGGCGCGCGCCCAGGCCTGGGCGCAGGCGTCGCGTGTGCGCTGCCAGCTGCGGCGTTCGTTGCGCTGCATCAGGCGCAGCAGCGGCGCACACAGGCAGGCCAGATGTTCCAGCTCTTGCAGTTCTGTGCGGGTGATGGCAGCGCCCGTGTGGCGCTGCATGCACAGGGTGCCCAGCAGTTGGCCGTTAACCGCCAAAGGCACACTCGCTGCGCTGCCCGGGTGCCCGGCTGGGCCGACCACACCGCGCAGCGCGTGGGTTGCGGTTTGCGTTTGTGGCGGCAGCACGGTATCAAGCAGCAGCGCCATGTGGGCGCGGGTGATGCGGGGCATGTCGGTGGGTGCTGCGGTCGTCTGTGCGCCGGGGCTTGGCGGCTGTGGGTCAGCCTGCAACGGCGGCGGCAAAGGCCAGCACAGCGCCGCTGCCTGGTCAAAACACTCGGCAGCCGCAGCCATCATCAGCCGATGCTGCGCAACCTGGTGCCCACCCTGGTGCCCACCCTGGACCACGCCACAGGCCACCGAAGGGCCGTCGGATTGCGCCAGCAGGTGCAACTGCTGCCCCTGCGCCCACACCAGCCACACCCGGCTGAAGTGCAGCTGGCGCGCCAGCGTGATGACCAGCGCCTGTGCGGCCGCTGCCGCGCTTGCCTGTGACAGCAGCGCGGCATGCAGGCCCAGACTCAAGCCCGCCAGGCCGGCTGCAGCTTGCGGGCCGGCGTTGGCGGCCGGCGCACGGCGGCCCGCCGGTTGCACAGTGGCAGCGGTTGCGCGGGCAGCGGATTGGGCGGGGGCGCTCATCTCGGGCGGGGAATCAGCACAGTTGGGGGTACACAGCGGCTCGGCAACAGGCGCAAGCCGCAGTTGCAGGTAACAGGGCAGGCAGCCCTAGACCTGGCCTCCTCAGTGTGTTGCGGCCGGCCACGCCAGCAAGCCCTGAATAAGTGCCGTTGAACGGCCCTTACGTGGAAACCACAGCCGGCCCGCACAGGCCCGTCTCTAGAATCCGCCGCGTCAGCAGCCTGGTGCTGCGTCCAACCACCGCCGTGGAATGCGGGCCCCAGATGCTGCTGCTGGGCCCCAGGTTTCAAGATTCGGGGCAATGGCCCGGGTCTGGAAACACTTTCAGGTCTCGAGGAGCTGAGTTTGAAGATCAAGAGTGAGAAGGACTTCTGGTCCGGCCTGCTGTTCTTGTTGGTGGGTGCGGGCTTTGCCTGGGGTGCCTTGACTTACAGCTTCGGCTCTTCAGCCCGGCCCGGCCCGGCCTACTTTCCCTTCGGCCTGGGCATCCTGCTGGCGGTGCTGGGTGCTGCCATGTTGTTCAAGGCCCTAACCTTCGAAGTGGCGGGTGGCGACAAGCTCGGCCCCTGGCCCTTGAAACAAGCGGCCATGATCTTGCTGGCGGTGGTGCTCTTTGGTGCGCTCTTGCCCAAGCTCGGGATGGTGGTGGCGCTGCCGCTGCTGATTGGCGTGTCCAGCCTGGCCAGCGGCGAGTTCCGCATCAAGGAAGTGCTGGCCAATTCGGTGCTGCTCACAGTCTTTTCGTGGCTCATCTTCATCAAAGGCCTGGGGTTGACGATCCCGCTGTGGCCAGTGTTTCTCACGACCTGACTTTCGTGATGCAGGGATAACACCCCGCATCGCCGAAGACTTTCACACTGAGCGCGGAACACACCTATGGAACTTCTGAACAATCTGGCGCTGGGTTTTGGCGTCGCTTTCACGCTGCAAAACCTGCTCTACGCCTTCGGCGGCGCCATGCTGGGCACACTCATCGGCGTGCTGCCGGGCCTGGGCCCGGTGGCCACCATCGCGATGCTGCTGCCCAGCATCTATGCGCTGGACGCCACGCCGGCGCTCATCATGCTGGCCGGCATTTATTACGGCGCGCAATACGGCGGCTCCACCACCGCCATTTTGATCAACGTGCCGGGTGAGTCGGCTTCGGTGGTGACGGCGATTGACGGTTATCAAATGGCCCGCAAGGGCCGCGCCGGTGCGGCACTGGCTGCGGCCGGCCTGGGCTCGTTTTTCGCCGGCACGGTGGCCACGCTGGTGGTGGCAGCTTTTGCGCCCCCACTCACCGAGCTGGCTTTCAAGTTTGGCCCCGCCGAATACTTCAGCCTCATGGTGCTGGGCCTGATCGGTGCGGTGGTGCTGGCTTCAGGATCACTCGTCAAAGCGATAGCGATGATCTTGCTGGGCCTGCTGCTGGGGCAGATCAACACCGACGTGATCTCGGGTGTGCCGCGCTACAGCTTCGACATCCCCGAGCTGACCGACGGCATCGGCTTCGTGGCCATCGCCATGGGCGTGTTCGGCTTCGGCGAAATCATCATGAACCTGGGCCGCCCTGAAGAACAGCGCGAGGTGTTCACCAAAGACGTGAAGGGTTTGTGGCCGACCAAACAAGACCTGAAAGACATGTTCCCGGCCATCCTGCGCGGCACCGCACTGGGCTCGATCCTGGGTGTGCTGCCCGGCGGGGGTGCGCTGCTGGCTTCTTTTGCGGCCTACACGCTGGAGAAGAAAATGAAGGGCCGGCCCGGCGAAGTGCCTTTTGGCCAAGGCAACATCCGCGGTGTGGCCGGCCCTGAGAGCGCCAACAACGCCGGTGCACAGACTTCATTCATACCGATGTTGACGCTGGGCATACCGCCCAATGCAGTGATGGCGCTGATGGTGGGCGCGATGACCATCAAAGGCATACAACCCGGCCCGCAGGTGATGACGAGCAACCCCCAGCTCTTCTGGGGCCTGATTGCCAGCATGTGGGTGGGCAACTTCATGCTCATCATCCTGAACCTGCCGCTGATCGGCATCTGGATCAAGCTGCTGACCGTGCCTTACCGCTTTTTGTACCCGGCCATCCTCAGCTTCTGTTGCATTGGTCTATACACATTGAACAACAACAACTTCGACGTCTACATGGCGGTGTTGTTTGGCGTGGCGGGCGTGGTCTTTTACAAGCTGGGATGCGAGCCGGCGCCGCTGCTGCTGGGTTTCATACTGGGCCCGATGATGGAAGAAAACCTGCGCCGCGCGCTGCTGCTGTCGCGCGGTGACTGGTTCACTTTCATGACACGCCCGCTGTCGGCCGGTTTGCTGATTGCGTCGGCGCTGATGATCGTGGTGGTGATGCTGCCGAGCATGAAGAAAAAGCGCGAGGAAACTTTCCACGAAGCGGATTGATGGACCCATCCCCGAAGCGCCTGCGCCGCTTCCGGCTGAAGGGGGCAGCGCCAACGGCCCGGCAAAGCCGGTTCCACGGC
>JAYUPP010000540.1:0-6023 GCA_043760045.1 Betaproteobacteria bacterium | reverse complement strand
GCTGTGGCAGGGCTACAAGCAACTGCAGGCGATGTGCGACGGCTACTCGCTCAGGCAATGAGAATTGAGTTGGAAATGTGGGGCAAGGGCAGGCCTAGCCTGGATTCTCGCCGGCCGCCTTTGCTGATCTCACCGCACACCCCCACGCCACCACCGAACACACGGTGGCGGCCCAGAACACCGCCGCAAAACCCAGATGCGATATCAACCAGCCGCCGCCGACACCACCCAGCACACCTGAAATGCCGTAACCCAGCGTCGTGTACAGCGCCTGGCCACGGCCGCGCAGGCGGTCGGGGAACAATTTGTGCACCAGTGCAATGCAGGCCGCATGATGCGCGGCGAAGGTGATGGCGTGGCTCATCTGCGCCAGCACCAGCACGGGCACCCAGGCGCCATAAGCGGCAGTGGCTGAAAAGCGCAGCGCACACACCGCCGCCACGATTTGCAACCAGCGGTGCGGCGATACCCAGCCAAACCAGCGGCCCTGGGTCCAGAAGAACACGATCTCCACCGCCACACTCACAGCCCACAAAAAACCCACCGCCGACTTGCCGTATCCCAGGCTCACCAGATAAAGCGAGAAGAAGGCATACAGGCTGGTGTGCGCCAGCACGGTGAAAAAAATCGAGGCAAAAAACCAGGCCACCTCGGGCTTGCGCAGCAGCGGCAGCACCGGCGGGGCAGGCTCGTCGTGTTGGGCACTTTCCTGGGTCGCGGGCAGGCGCAGCGCAGCCACCAGCAGCAGGCCGTTCATGACCGCCACAAAAGCCGGGAAGACCTGGATCCCCACCCGTTCGAGCAAGGCGCCAAAAGCCGTGACAGAGACTATGAAACCGATCGACCCCCACATGCGAACTCGGCCGTAACGTTTGGGGTCTATGCCGTCGGGCGTGTGCAGCAACTTCGCCAACAGCGCTTCGTACAGCGGCACCACGCCGCTGTTGGCCACAAACAGCAGCGTGGTCACCACCGCCACTGGCACGGCAGCCTGCACGCCCAGCAGGCCCAGCGCCGACAGCAACGCACCCGCGGCTGAAAGCCGTATCAATTCAACGCGCCGGCCGCTGTGGTCGCCGGCCCAGCTCCAGGCGTAGGGCACCACCACACGCGACCAGCTTTGCAGCGACACGATGCCGCCGATCATCAACGTTGAAAACCCCAGGCTCTGGAACCACAGCGGCGCGTAGGGGTTGAACAGGCCGATGGCTGCAAAGTAGCAAAAGGTCAGCGCGCCAAAACGGCGCAGGCCTGAAATGCGATCGGGCGCGCCAGACTCTGCGGTGGCTGTCATGCCCGCTGCGCAGGCACCGGCGGCACCGCCAGCCGCACATCACCACACTGCGCGCGGTGGCGCAGTGCATGGTCCATCACCACCAGCGCCAGCAGCGCTTCGGCTATGGGCGTGGCGCGGATGCCCACGCAGGGGTCGTGACGGCCGAAAGTTTCCACCACGGTGGGCGCGCCACTGCGGTCGATGCTGTTTTTCGGCAGACGTATGGAACTGGTGGGTTTGATGGCCAGGCTGACCACCAGTTCCTGGCCGGTGCTGATGCCGCCCAGCACACCACCGCTGTGGTTGCTGGCAAAACCGTTGGCATGCAACTCGTCGCCGTGGATGCTGCCGCGCTGCGCCACGACACCAAAGCCGCTGCCGATTTCAACGCCTTTGACAGCGTTCAAACCCATCATCGCGTAAGCGATGTCGGCGTCGAGCTTGTCAAACAGCGGTTCGCCCAGGCCCACCGGCACGTCGCGCGCGCGCACTTCGATGCGCGCGCCGCAGCTGTCACCGCACTTGCGCAGCGCGTCCATGTGCGCTTCAAGTTGCGGCACCACTGTGGCGTTAGCTGCAAAAAAGGCGTTGGTGGGAATGTGCGCTTCGTCTTCAAACGGGATGTTGATTTCGCCCAGGGCACTCATCCAGCCGGTGAACGTGGTGCCGTGTTTTTCATGCAGCCACTTGCGCGCCACCGCACCAGCGGCAACAGTGGGTGCTGTCAGGCGCGCTGAAGAACGGCCCCCGCCGCGGGGATCGCGCAGGCCGTATTTGCGCCAATAGGTGTAGTCGGCGTGGCCGGGGCGAAAGGTGTCGAGGATGTTGCCGTAGTCCTTGCTGCGCTGGTCGGTGTTGCGTATCAGCAGGCAGATGGGCGTGCCAGTGGTCAAGCCCTCAAATACGCCCGACAGAATTTCCACCGTGTCGGCTTCGCTGCGCTGCGTCACAAAGCGGCTGGTGCCCGGGCGGCGGCGGTCCAGTTCGGGCTGGATATCGGCCTCAGACAAGGCCATGCCGGGAGGGCAACCGTCGATGACGCAGCCGATGGCCGGGCCGTGGCTTTCACCGAAGTTGGTGACACGGAACAATTCGCCAAAAGTGCTGCCTGACATGGGCTGGATACCGGATGCGGGTAAGCCCGCATTCTAGGCAGCCCGGGGTGCCTAAGCGCCCGGCACCGGCGTGCCTTCGGCCGGCCAGTCGCGGATGTAGGCCTTCAGCATGCGGTTCTCGAAGTCTTGCGCGTCAACGACCGATTTCGCCACGTCGTAAAAGCTGACCACACCCATCAGCTGCCGCTCGTCCAGCACCGGCATGTAACGCGCATGGCGCTGCAACATCATGCGGCGCACCTCGTCAATCTCGGTTTCGGGCCTGCAGGTCAGCGGTGCGTCGTCCATCACGCTGCGCACCCGCTGTGTGCCCAAAGCACCACCGCCCGCAACCACGGCCTTGATCACTTCGCGGAACGTGAGCATGCCCACCAGGATGCCGTGCTCCATCACCACCAGCGAGCCGATGTCCAGGTCGGACATGGTAGTCACCGCTTCGGCCAGTGGTGTTTCGGGCGTCACGGTGTACAGCGTGGTGCCTTTGACGCGCAGGATGTCAGTGACTTTCATGGCGGGCGCCCTTGCAGGTGAATGTGGAAGTCTTCCATGATCCAGGACGCTGCCCTGCATCATGAAAGTTAGGCATGTGGTGAACGGGTGGTGAACAGGAAAGTGCGCAATCAATATAGCCCACAATGAAACGCATCAATCGCGGAGAAAAGCCCATGGCAGGCGCATCAGACCCCGGCTTCGACACCCTGGCGCTGCACGCTGGCGCGGCCCCTGACCCCGCCACCGGCGCGCGCGCCGTGCCCATATACCTGAGCACCAGCTTCGTGTTCGAAAGCAGCGAACACGCGGCCAGCCTGTTCAACATGGAACGTTCGGGCCATGTCTACAGCCGCATCAGCAACCCCACCAACGCTGTCTTTGAGGAAAGGGTCGCGGCGCTGGAAGGCGGCACCGGCGCGGTGGCCACCGCCAGCGGGCAGGCCGCGCTGCATCTGGCGGTGGCCACGCTGTGCGGCGCCGGTTCGCACATCGTGGCCAGCAGTGCGCTGTATGGCGGCAGCCACAACCTGCTGAGCTACACACTGGCGCGTTTCGGCATTCGCACGACTTTTGTCGCACCCGGCGACCTGGACGCCTGGCGCACCGCCATCACACCGCACACGCGCCTGCTGTTTGGCGAAACCCTGGGCAACCCGGGGCTGGACGTGCTGGACATTCCCGAGGTGGCAGCCATCGCGCACGATGCGCGCCTGCCCTTGTTGGTGGACAGCACCTTCACCACGCCGTGGTTGATGAAACCGTTTGACTTTGGCGCCGACCTCATCTTCCATTCGGCCACCAAATTTTTATCGGGCCACGGCACCGTCATCGGCGGTGTGTTGGTGGACAGCGGCCAGTTCGACTGGGCGGCGGCGCACGAAAAACATGGCCACTCCGCCGAACTGGCGACACCCTACGCCGGCTTTCACGGCATGGTGTTCAGTGACGAAAGCACCGTGGCGGCTTTCCTGCTGCGCGCGCGCCGCGAAGGCCTGCGCGACTTCGGCGCCTGCATGAGCCCACACACCGCGTGGCTCATTTTGCAGGGCATAGAAACGCTGCCGCTGCGCATGGCGCGGCATGTGGACAACACACGCAAGGTGGTGGCTTTTCTGGCGGCGCACAACATGGTGGCGAAGGTGGGCTATCCGGAACTGGAAGGCCACACCAGTTATGCGTTAGCCAAAAAGCTGCTGCCGCGTGGCTGCGGCAGTGTGTTCAGCTTCGACCTGAAAGGCAGCCGGGGCCAGGGCAAAGCTTTCATCGAAGCGCTGAAGATTTTTTCGCACCTGGCCAATGTGGGCGACTGCCGGTCGCTGGTGATACACCCCGCCAGCACCACACACTTTCGCATGGACGACGCGGCGCTGGCAGCCGCCGGCATCACGCCCGGCACGATACGGCTGTCCATCGGCCTCGAAGACGCCGATGACCTGATCGACGACTTGAAGCGCGCCTTCAAAGTGGCCGAGAAGGTGGCGGCATGAAGCTGCAGGTGAACGGCCACGCCGCCTATGCCTACACCGGCGGCAAACCCTTCGACAACACCCTGCCCTGCCTCGTGCTGGTGCACGGCGCGCTGCACGACCACAGCGGCTTCACACTGTTGGCACGCTGGTTTGCGCACCACGGCCACAGCGTGCTGGCCGTCAACCTGCCCGGCCATGGCCAGAGCGAAGGGCCCCCGCTGGCCAGCGTCGAAGCCGCTGCACAGTGGCTGTGGGCGCTGCTGGACGCCGCCGGCGTGCAGCGCGCCGCGCTGGCCGGCCACAGCATGGGTTCATTGATCGCGCTGCAGGCCGCAGCCGACCAGCCGACGCGCGCCACGCAGCTGGTGCTGATCGGCACCGCCGTGCCGATGCCGGTGGGCGACGCGCTGCTGCGTGTGGCGCGCGAAACGCCGTTGAAGGCCATAGCCATGGTGAATGCCTTTTCCATTTCCAGCACCGCCAGCAAGCCCGGCCTGCCCGGCCCTGGCACCTGGCTGCACGGTGCCAACCGCGCGCTGATGCGCCGGCTGCAGGCGCAGGCGCAACAGCGGCTGGGCCTGAACCTGTTTGAGCACGACTTTTCAATCTGCAACGCCTACCAGGCCGGCATGGCGGCGGCTGCCGCCGTGCAGTGTCCCAGCACGCTGGTGCTGGGCGCCCGTGACCAGATGACACAGCCCCAGGCCGCAGTGGCCGTGACGGCTGTCTTGAAAGCCCGGGTGGTGA
Source organism: Betaproteobacteria bacterium (assembly GCA_043760045.1). GTDB lineage: Bacteria > Pseudomonadota > Gammaproteobacteria > Burkholderiales > Burkholderiaceae_C > Rubrivivax. Next base: position 924 of record JAYUPP010000540.1, on the reverse strand, counting down.
CGCTGCAAACCGGCCACCACATGATGGCCGAGGCGCCTGATGGCGTGCTGGCGGCACTGCGCGGCGCGATTTGCGGGGACTGAGAGCCCCGAGCCCTGCATGGGCTGGCTCGAACGCGGGCAAGTCAAAGCTCTGCATTGCGGTTGCGCAACGCGCCGCCATCCTTAAAACAACCTGCACCTGAAAATCTGCGGAAACATCAGCTATGCATCCCTATCGCCGCACCCCGCTACCCCGCCAAGCCCAGACACCCGTGGCCTGGGTCGCCTTCTGCTTCGTGGCTTTGCTGGCCAGCTTTCCCGCCGGCTTCGCCTTGCATGGCCGTGTCGAGACCCCCGGCATTGTTTTGGGACTGAGGCTGGCCCTGTTTCCTTTGGCTGGACTGGCCTTCACAGCGATCAGGCACTGGTACTTCTGGCGCAAGCTGCCGCCTGACATCGCCAGTGAGTGGAAGCATGGCCGCGTCGTGCCACCGGCAGGTGCAAACGCAGTCGAGCCGCCCCTTCGCTTCACCGAAGCGCAGTGCTGGGTGCAGGTGCTGCAGGATGGCATTTCGATTTCCAGAACGGCTCTGCTCAGGATGCAATTTGTGGCCGACTTCCAGGCCAGGACATGGGCCGCTGACGAGGCGGGGCAAACCTTCGTGTCGTGGGCAGAAATCAAAGAGTGGAGTGTCCACCTCGACAGCGATGGGCCAGACTTTTATGCCTTGCGTTTGCGGCCCAAGGGCTCGATGGTGATTCGCCGCATGGGCGCTGGCACGCCCAGAGAACGCGAGCTGCTTGACGCTGTAAGAAGTGTCGGCAAAGTGCCGGTCAGGGTTTTGTGTGATCTCACGTTTGAATGAATCGAAGCATTCCGGCGCTTCAGCTTTTGCCTGAAGCCGGCTTGCCCTGCCGGGGCCAGCAAGCAAACTCGTCTTCG
>JAYUPP010000539.1:0-6029 GCA_043760045.1 Betaproteobacteria bacterium | reverse complement strand
GTGGGCAGCCGCATTGAAGGCGCCGTGGCGGCCAGCTGGGCGGCTGCCGGCTGCAACACCAATCTGGGCATCCTGCTGCTGTGTGCACCGCTGGCGGTGGCGCTGGAACAGCACCCGGGCGCCGCGTCGGCGCCCGCCTTGCAAGCGGCCGTAGGCGGTGTGCTGCAAGGGCTGGACGTGCACGACACCCGGGCGGCTTACCGCGCCATCGCGCGCGCCAACCCGGGCGGATTGGGGTCGGCCCCCGACCAGGACGTGCACACACCGCCCACGCTGGGCTTGCGCGACGCGATGGCGCTGGCTGCCGCCCGCGACCGCATCGCCCACCAATACAGCAGCGGCTATGAAGACCTGTTCGACATCGGCCTGCCCGCCTTGCGCGTCTTCAGCCGCGTGGCGCCGGATGCCGGGCAGGCCGACGCGGCGGTGCAAGGCCTGTACTTGACCTATTTGTCTGCTTTCCCCGATTCACATATTGTCAGGAAACAGGGCCCGGCAATGGCACAGACTGTCATGCAGGCTGCGCAACCCTGGTTGCAGCGTGCGGCCCGGCTCGGCGTGGCAGACCGGGCGCTGGACGACGACCCGGCCTATCTCGCCTGGGACCACAGCCTGAAGGCCACTGGGACAAACCCTGGCACCACCGCCGATCTGACGGTGGCGACGCTGATGCTGGCCTGTTGGTTGGATGCTCGGCTGGATGCTCGGCTGAAACGCTGAATGCCGCCCATGCCCGCGAGGGCAGGGTGGGCCGGCGACCGGCGCCGGGGCTGCTGGCGGGGGCCGGGTGGCACGGTTCGTGATACAGCTTACGGCGCAGCCGCAGCCTTGAAAGAGCCAGCGGTTTACGTAAAGGCCTTTCAGGCGGTAGGGCACTGCCCCACAGCATGAAAGCAGTGGGCACCGTGCGGCCGTGCAGGCGGCCCACGGGCATCCCCAGTTCAGTCCTCAGACAGGAGAAACACAAAATGGCAAAGATTGATCGTTTGTTGGTGGGTGAATCGTTGGTGGGCGATGGCAATGAAGTGGCGCACATCGACTTGTTGATCGGGCCGCGCGGCAGCGCCGCCGAAACCGCGTTTGCCAATGCACTGACCAACAACAAAGACGGCTTCACCTCGCTGCTGGCCGTGTTGGCCCCCAACCTGCTGTGCAAACCCGCCACAGTGATGTTCAACAAGGTCACCATCAAGGGCGCCAAACAAGCGGTGCAGATGTTTGGCCCGGCGCAGCGCGGCGTGGCGCTGGCGGTGGCTGATTCGGTGGCCGACGGCACCATTCCGATGGACGAAGCCGACGACGTGTTCATCGCGGTGGGCGTGTTCATCCACTGGCTGGCCGAAGACGACAAAAAGATCCAGGAATACAACTACCAGGCCGTGCGCGAATCGATCTCACGCGCGGTAAATCGCCTGCCCACACCGGCCGAGACGGTGGCCAAGAAGAACACTTCGGCGCACCCCTTCCAGGCCAAATAAGCGGCCCGGTTTCCCTGCTTCACAGCACGCAAAAAAAGCTGGCCGGGCATGCCCGGCCAGCTTTTTTTTGGTCTCGAATCCGCTGGCGCGAACCTCAGTTTTTGCCGGGCACCATGCCGCTGCCTATCAGCTGCAGCATCGGCGCGCCGCGCCAGGTGCTGGGCGCCGCGCGCGGCACGCTGCCAGCCGCTTTGCGCTCGCGCTCGCGCTCGATCAACACCCCCACGGCCTGCACGTTGTCAAACTTGCGCGGCTTGATGACCTTGACACGCACCCAGTGCGCGCCAAATTCGTCGATCAGGATGTCGGCCACGGCTTCGGCAAACGCCTCCAGCAGCTGCAGCCGGTGTTCGGCCAGCAGCCGCGTCAGCCGGCTGTGCACCACGCTGTAGTCGATGGTGTCGGCTATGCGGTCGGTGTCGCAGGCACGCACACGCGGCAAGCCGGCGTGCAGGTCGATGCTGATGGGCTGCGGCAGGTGCAGTTCGTTGTCGTGGATGCCAATCACCGTCTGGCCCAGAAACCCTTCGATGAAGATCAGGTCCAGGGCCTGAGCAGCCCCGGTGTGGGTGGCGACCGGGGTGTGTTCATCACGAACAGGCAGGGGGTGGCGGGCAGTCAAGGCGCAGTCTCCAAGCACACGGTGTCCAAATACAGGGTGTCCAAACACGAGGTCGCCACACAGGGGGTCACCAAACACGGGGTCGACGACCGTGCCCCGCAGTGCAGATTGTGGCGCTGGCGCAAGTTTCAGGCCATGCCGGCTGGCCGGGCGCTCGCCGCACCCCGGGGCCGGCCCCCGTTGCACAGCGTCACCCGCCCCACCACAATCAGCATCCCCCAGCCCACGCGCCAGACGTGCGGCGAAAAATGGCCACCCAGGAGATGTCAATGAGCCACACCCTGCGCCAGTCCGACGGTCAGGCCGAAGGGCATGGAAGCCGCATCGTGCAGGCCGTCAGCGGCGTGCTGCGCACTGACGACTGCGACGAGGTGGTCACCCGCTCCTGGCGCCGCTGCCTGAACGAATACCGGCTGCACCCCGACCGCCCGCGCGACCCCGCCGTGGTGGCACGCGGGGCCTTTGAAGAGCGCAGCGCGCGCATGGCCGACGTCATCGACTGCGCGCGCTTTGAAATGACGACGCTGTTTCAGCAATTGGCCGACAGCGCATCAGCGGTGGTGCTGACCGACACCGACGGTGTCATCGTGCACATGGTGTCGTCGCCCGAATTCAGCCGCGAAGCCGAACCGCTGGGCCTGCGCGTGGGCGTGATGTGGAGCGAAACCGAAGCCGGCACCAACGGCATGGGCACCTGCCTGGCCGCGGCCGCGCCGGTGTCGGTGCGGCGCGAAGACCACTTCTTTTCGCAGTTTGCCAACCTCACCTGTTCGGCCGTGCCGGTGTTTGACCCGGCGGGCAAGATCGTCGCCGCGCTCGACGTCACCAGCCGTTCCAGCCACATGCAGCAACACCTGCTGGTGCTGCTGGGCATGACGGCACGCATGATCGAAAACCGCCTCATCGACCAGCGGTTTCGCAACGCCCACCCGCTGCACTTTCACAGCCGGCCCGAGCTGGTGTACACGCTGCACGAAGGCAAACTGGCGGTGGCTGAAGACGGCCGCATCCTGGCCGCCAACCGCAGTGCACTGTTTCAGCTGGGCCTGAAGGGCGTGGAAGACATCCGCTCGCGCCACATTGAAGACGTGTTTCAAACTTCGCTCGAAGACATGCTTCGTCGCAGCACCTCGTCGTCGTTCCACCCCGTGGTGACCTACCGGGCGAATGCAGCGCACCGGTTTTTTGCCGTCGCGCGGCTGCCGGCGTCAGAAGCCGGCAGCGCCCGGCCCGGCGGGTTTGGCAACCATGCGGCGTTGGACGCCCACCCTGGCACACGGCCAGGCCCCAGCTACACCAGCGGCAGCGTGCGCACCCCCACACGCACGACGCCGCTGCGCACCAGCCCACCGGTCACCAGCTTTCAAGACACCCGGCTGGCAGCCCATCTGGCCACCGCGCGGCGCGTCATCGCGCGCCACACACCGGTGTTGCTGAGTGGCGAAACCGGTTCCGGCAAAGAGGTGTTTGCACGCGCTGTGCACGAAGGCAGCCCGCATGCGCAGGGCGCCTTCGTGGCCATCAACTGCGCCAGCCTGCCTGAAAACCTGATCGAGTCTGAACTCTTCGGCTACCGCGCCGGCGCCTTCACCGGCGCGCAGCGCAGCGGGCGGCGCGGCAAGATCTTGCAGGCCGACGGCGGCACGCTGTTTCTGGACGAAATTGGCGACATGCCGCTGGATCTGCAGGCGCGGCTGCTGCGCGTGCTGGACGAACGCCAGATCACGCCGCTGGGTACCGAAGAGGTGCATGCAGTGGACTTTCAGCTCCTCAGCGCGAGCCACCGCGACCTGCCGGCGCTGGTGCGTGAAGGCCGTTTCCGCGAAGACCTGTATTACCGGCTGGCCGGCATTGAACTGGCCTTGCCGGCGCTGCGCGAGCGCAGCGACAAACGTGAACTGATCCGTGCCGTGCTGGCCGCCGAGGGCGGCGCGGCGGTGCAGCTGGCTGTGGCCGCTGAACGCACGCTGCTGGCCTACAGCTGGCCGGGCAATGTGCGCCAGTTGCGCCACGTGCTGCGTTCCGCTGCGGCGCTGGCCGATGGCGACCTGATCGGTTGCGAACACCTGCCCACGCTGCTGGCGCAGGAAGGGGCGCAGCACGGTGCGCCCGCCGCGCTGGCACACAGCCCGCCCTTTGGCACGTTTGCTGCATCTTCAGGGCTGTTGACGGCGTCGCCCGCCACCCTGGGCGCGGCCAATGGTGGCCCTGGCGGCGAACAGGCTGCACCCGCGCGGCCCGTCATCAAACTCAACCCGATCCAGGCCAATGAACGGCAGGTGCTGCTGCAGATGCTGGAGCAGTACCGTTGGAATGTGAGCAATGTCGCCAAGGCCCTTGATGTCAGCCGCAACACCCTGTATCGCAAGCTGCACAAGCTTGCCATCGAGATCTCGCACCCTGACTGAAAACGGCGCCACCCCCGCCACACCCGCCACACCCGCCACACCCGCCGCGCCAGCCGCACCAGCCGCGCCGGCGCTGGACGACAACGCCGGCGCCGAAGCCGATGCCGATGCTGCAGGCAACGCCGGCCTGCTCAAACGCAGCCGCTTTGCCTGGTGCGTCACCGGCTCGGGCCATGGCCTGGAAGAAAGCCTGGCGCTGGCCGCGCGGCTGCCGCTGGTGGACCTGTTTTTGTCCGCCGCTGCCGCTGAAGTGTTGCCCATCTACCAGCTGCACCTGACTGAGTTGAAAGCGCGCTACGGCTTCAAACGGGTGTTTCGCGACAAAACCGCCAGCGCCGTGCCGGTGGGCACGCTGTACGACGACGTCTATCACACGGTGGTGTTGGCCCCCACCACCAGCAACACCGTGGCCAAGTGCGCGCTGGGCATCAGCGACACCCTGCCCTCCAACATGTTTGCGCAGGCCGGTAAATTGGGCATACCCGGCATCGTATTTGCCTGCGACACCGAGCCGGTGGTCGTCACCAAATCACCGCACGACTGGGTCACGCTGCGGCCCCGGCGCATTGAATTTGAAAACGTCGAACGGCTGCGCGGCATCGACCACGCCCGCGTGGTCTGTTCGCCGACCGAGCTGGAAGCGGCGTTGCAGACACGGCTGCTTGAAACCGGGCGGGCATGGAACACATCCTCTTCCTGACCGGGCACCTGGCGCAGCCCAGCCTGCACAGGGTGCTGGCGGGTATCACCGACGCCCCTTTCACCTGGGCTGTGCGCGACATGGGTGTACAGGTGGCGGCGCTGATGACGGCCGAGCTGATCAAACGCCGCTTGGCGCTGCCGCTGCCGCCTGTTGGAGATACACCGCAAACGCCGCCCGACCGCATCATCCTGCCCGGCCGCTGCCGCGGAGACCTGCAGGCGCTAACGGCCCATTTTGGTGTGCCCGTGCAGCGCGGCCCCGAAGAGCTGAAAGACCTGCCGCAGTTTTTCAAGCGCGCCGCTCAGCCGGTGGACCTGAGCGCGTATGAGGTGGCCATCTTTGCCGAAATCGTGGACGCACCACGCTTGAGCGTGCCCGCCATCGTGGCGCGCGCGCAGGCGCTCGCCGCCGATGGCGCCAACGTCATCGACCTGGGCTGTCTGCCTGAGACACCGTTTGAGCACCTGGAAGACGCGGTGCAGGCACTGAAACAAGCCGGCCTGGCGGTGAGCGTGGATTCACTGGACACGGCGGAGCTGCTGCGCGGCGGCCGCGCCGGCGCCGACTACCTGCTGAGCCTGACCGTGGACACGCTGTGGGTGGCTGACGAGGTGGCGGCCACGCCGGTGCTGATACCGCGCCAGCCCAACGATGAAAACTCGCTGTTCGCCGCCATCGAAGCGCTGCAGGCACGCGGCCGGGCCTTTCTGGCCGACGCCATCCTCGACCCCATTCCCTTTGGGTTGGCCGCGTCGATCACGCGTTACCACCGTCTGCGCCAGCGTTACCCGCAGGCGCCCATCATGATGGGCATCGGC
>JAYUPP010000538.1:0-6030 GCA_043760045.1 Betaproteobacteria bacterium | reverse complement strand
CCGTTGAGCTGTCACCGCCCAGCAGCACCAGGTGCCGATGCGGCACCAGCGCAGTTTCGCCCACCCCGCAGCGCTGCAGCAGCAGCGGCTGGCGTGCCAGCGGCAGGCCGCCGATGCAGACGATGAGGTCAGCACGCGTGCGCACTTCAGCCAGCGTGGTGGTGTAAGCGCCCCGGTCTTGCAGCGCGCGCAGGCCAGCCATCAACGCGCTGCCGTTGGCCGCGTCGGCGATGGCGCCGCAGGCCGTGGCCAGCGCATACAGCGCACGGGCGCCGGCCACGTCACAGCCCAGGCCGGCCAGCAGCGGCTGTTGGCTGGCCTGCAAGACCTGCGCAGCGGCCTGCACGGCGGCCTGCAACGTGGCCGGCTGGCCGTTGATCAATGGGGTGGCGCCTGGCGCCAGGGGCGCAGGCTGAAAGAGGGCCAGCGCCTGCAGCGCACGCGGGCAGCCGGGGCCACCGGTGGTCACCCAGCGCTGCGTGGCCCTGTCCACCTGCAGACCGAAGTGGTCACACAGCAGGGGGCAGAAGGGGCAGGTCCAGGGCGGCGGGGCGGGCGGCGCGATAGCCGGTGCGGTGGGGGCGACCGTAGCGGCGCTTGAGCTCATGCCGGCATTTGAACCTAGAAACGGCAGTTGACCGCTGTCCTGCGCAGGTAACACCGCATGAGCGCTGAAGTTTTTGGCCACGACACAGTTCACTTTGTGGATGACAGCGTTACGCACCCGATTGCGCCGCGCTACGGGCCGCTGGCGGCATTGCTCCGCCTCCTGGCCGTGAGGCTGCAGCGTCGTCGCGCCTTGCCAGCAACCCGAATCGCGGCCCACTCGGGCGCGTCCAAGTGCCGTTTCTGGGTTGAATGCAATCGATGTGCCATCGCGACACGCCACACACGGGTCCGGCAGTCCCTGCAGGCCCTGCCGGGCGGGCTGGGCCGATGTGCGGGCCCTGCCCGTATCTGCAACACACTGTGGCGGGCACGGTGCCGAAGGGGCGCCCGTGCAGCGTGCCCGCGCCCGTGCCCGTGTCCGTGTCCGTGTCCGTGTCCGCGCCCACAACCGTGCGGGTGGCACGGTTCGTGAAAGCACAACCGACCATGCGTCTGTTCTGTTTGCGCCGAACCTCCTTGCGGCCCTTCCTGTGGCATGCGGTGGGCCTGGCCCGGGGCCACCGGCCGGCGCGCCCGGTGCGTCACAAACGCCCATCGTGCAGGGCGCTGGCCACCAGCCAGGCGTCGGCACCCGCTGTGCCACAGGCCGCCAGATCAGCCGCGTGGCGCACGCCACCAGCGCCGATCAGCGTGGTGTCCGGTGCTGCCCGCTGGCGCACGCGGCGGATGGTTTGCAGGTCGGGGCCGCGGCCCGAGCCCACCCGTTCCAGCGTCATCACGATCACTTGGCGGGGCCAGCTCTCGGGCCGGTCCCAGCAACCGGCTGGGTCCAGCGGCTGGCCGTCGCGGCGGTCCAGCGACAAGGCCATCTGCTCGCCAAAGCGGTGCACGCAGCCCGCCAGGGCTTGCAGGGACGGCAAGGATTCGCTGCCAAACACCGGCAACACACGGGCCGCGTGGCCACCCAGCTGGTGCAGCAACTGCAGGGCTGCGTCGGCGCTGGCAAAACCGGCGTCCAGCCACACCTGCACAGCGGGCAGCGCCTGCAGCAGGGCCTGCAGCACCGGCCACTGCGGCACGCCGCCCTGCAGCGCGTCCAGGTCGGCCACGTACAGGCGCTGCGGCGCGCGTTCGGCGGCGGGCTGGGGCGCTGGGCTGCAGCGCAGGCACAGCGCCCGCGCCACCACGCAGGGGTTGCTGCCGCTGCACAGCGTGGACTGCACCGGCTGGTACGTGCTGCGCTGGCCACGCACCGCATGCACCACCTGGCCGCGCAGCAAATCGATGACGGGAAACAGCGCGGCCATGGGCGGGAGCCTTCAATCTGCGAAGACGGGCGGGCCAGTGTATGGGGCGTTTGGGGCGTGCGGGGCGCATGGGGAGCACGGGGAGCATGGGCCCACCACCGGCGCCGCAGCCCGGGTGGACACGGCGGGCTCGGTTCGGCCTGGGCAGGGCGCCGCGTGACGCGCACCCCCACCGTGGTCGGCTGGGACGTGGGCGGTGCCCACCTGAAGGCCTGCCTGCTGCAAGACGGCCAGCTGCTGGATGTGCAGCAATGGGCCTGCCCGCTGTGGCAGGGCCTGCACCACCTGGACGCCGCGTTGGCGCAGGCGGCGCAGCGCTGGCCGGCGCTGGGCAGTGCCTGGCACGCCGTGACCATGACCGGTGAAATGGTGGACCTTTTTGCCAACCGCGAGGCGGGTGTTCGTGGCATCACCGAGCGGCTGGTGCAGCTGCTGCAAGGCCCGCCAGGCGAACCGCTGCCGACGCTGCGCTTCTACGCCGGCGCCCATGGCTGGTGCCGCGCCAACCAAGTGGGTGCACGCTGGGCACAGCTGGCCTCAGCCAACTGGCGCGCCACCGCCAGCCATGTGGCCGCTTGGGCCGCAGGCGCGGCTGCGGTGCCGCGCGGTATCTTGATCGACATCGGCAGCACCACCACCGACTTCATCGCCTTTGCTGGCGTGCCGCTCGCAGCTGGCCAGGTGCTGGGCAGCAGCCACAGCGACGCGCAGCGCCTGGCCCGTGGTGAACTGGTCTACCAGGGTGTGGTGCGCACACCGCTGTGTGCGCTGGCGCAGCGCATCACGCTGGCCGGCACACAGACCAACGTGATGAACGAATTTTTTGCCACCACCGCCGATGTGTACCGCCTTACCGGTGAACTGGACGCCGCGCACGACCTGCATGCGGCGGCCGATGGCGCCAGCAAAGGTGTGGCCGCGACGCAGCAGCGCCTGGCGCGCATGGTGGGCCTGGACGCCGCCGACGCCAGCGCGGCCAACTGGTTGGCTTTTGCCCAGCAGTGGCGCGCGGCGCAGGTGGCTGCACTGGCGGGCCAGTTGCGGGCGGTGTGCACCGCGCACGCGCTGCCCGCCGATGCGCCCGTGGTGGCCGCCGGTTGTGGTGCTTTTTTGGTGCCCGACCTGTGCGCCGCAGCGGGCTTGCAGCGCAGCGGGCCGGTGTTGGACTACGGCCGCGACGTGGCACCCATCAGCCCGCAGGCCGCTGCCGGCACCGCCTTGCGCGCCCGCGTGTGCGCGCCCAGCGTGGCGGTGGCGCTGCTGTGGCACCAGCGTATGGCGCAGCAGGCACCCGTGCAGGAGGCGCAGCGCTGATGTGGGTCGTCAAACTGGGCGGTAGCCTGAACGCCGACCCGCTGCTGCCGCAGTGGCTGGACCTGATCACCGAACTGGGTGGCGGACGGGTCACCGTGGTCGCCGGTGGGGGCGCTTTTGCCGACGCGGTGCGGCGCAGCCAGGTGCACTGGCATTACGACGACCTGCCCGCCCACAACATGGCGGTGCTGGCGATGGCGCAAAGCGCCTACCTGCTGCGCGCGCTGAACCCGCGCCTGCAGTTGGTGACCCACGAAGCCGCCATCCGCAGCGTGCTGCGCAAGGGCCAAACGGCGGTGTGGGCCCCTTTTGAGCTGCTGCGTGAAATGGCCGACAGTCACACCAACTGGGACGTCACCAGCGACAGCATTGCGCTGGCGCTGGCGCAGCGGCTGAACGCCGAGCGCCTGGTGCTGGTGAAAGCCGGCCCGGTGGACGGCGCGCTCAGCCTGCCTGCGCTGGGGGCTGCCGGCGTGGTGGACCGCCGCTTCGCTGCAGCGGCGCAGGAAGTGGCGTTTCCGATTGAACTGGTGCAGCGCGACGAACTGGCGCGGGTGCGTGATGCTTTGTTGGCAGCGGTGTGAGGGCGTGCCGTGAATTACAGGTGTTAGCTCTGCTCGGTAGTTGCCGTCGAAGCCACCGCCTCGGTCGCTGCCGCTGCGGCTGCCGCTGCGGCCTGCAGCTCGCGGCGCAACTGGCGCAGGCGCTGCACATCCAGCGCCGAGCCCCGGCCCGCAGCACACACGGCTGAACGAAAGCCGGCAAAGTCGGGCGCCAGCGCAGCCAGTGCCGGCAGGTGCTGCAGGCGCAGCGCACCGGCCAGGCCCACCAGGGCACCCCCCTGGCGGGCGGCGTGCACAAAGCGCTGCAACAGGGGCATGGGCACGCGGTCAAACAAGCTGCCGCCCTGCTTGTCAGCGGTGTCCAGCATCAGGGCCGGAAAGGCGTGGGCGGCAACCGTGGCCTGGCGCACCGCGTCAAAGTCGATGCCCTGGTCGGCGATGAACACCGGCACGATGGCCGCTGGCCGGTGGGGCGAAGCATCGGGCAGCAGGGGCCACGCCGCCTGCGCCAGGGCGTCCAGCACCGCACGGGCGCCGGGCACCGGTTCAATGCCCACTTTCACGTAGTCCACACCACAGCCGCGCAGCACCGTGCAGCGCTGCAGGATGTCTTGCAGCGCATGCATGGGCCGGTCGCCGATGGTGGCGCTGATGGGCAAAGTGCACCCCCGCGCGCGCAGTGTGCTGGTGATGCTGCGCACGGTGGCGGGCGGCAGGCCGCCCAGTGCACCATGGCGCGGTTCTTTCAGGTCGATGAAGTCGGCGCCGTTGTCGGCGACCAGCAGCGCTTCTTCAAGCGTGCGCACGCTGACCAGCAAGCGCGTGCTCACTGGACTACCCTTCGCGCTGCGCGCTCCGGGATGAGCGCTTTGGAGCGGCCACGCGCGCTCACTGGACTACCCTTCGCGCTGCGCACTCCGGGATGAGCGCTTTGGAGCGGCCACGCGCGCTCACTGGACTACCCTTCGCGCTGCGCGCTCCGGGATGCGCGCTTTGGAGCGGCCACGCGCGCTCACTGGACTACCCTTCGCGCTGCGCGCTCCGGGATGAGCGCTTTGGAGCGGCCACGCGCGCTCATGCGGTGGCCCCTGGCGCGCTGGCAGCCGCTGCGGTGTGCTGCGCCACGGCAGCCTGCAGCCAGCCCCAGGCTTCGTGCGCGGCCGGGCCGGCGGTTTTGTCGATGGCAATCTGCAGATAGGCCATTTCGGTCGCCACCTTTTGAGCGGCCAGCATGTGCAAGCGGCTGACGAGCACCGCACCTTCAATCACGGCGGCCTGTGCGCGGTTGAAGCCGAGAAACGGGCCGTGGGTTTGCGCGTGCACACGCGCCAGGTGCAACACCGGGCGCTGCGGGTCGTCAGACACTGAAGTCAAGGCCAGTTCCACATGGCCCAGCGCGGCGGCCAGGCGCACCCCCGTCACCTGCTCAGCAGGCAGCGTGGGCCAGCTTTTGCGGCCGGTCACGCAGCCGGCAAACACACGCGGGTCCACCAGCAGGTTCAGCACGGCGCTGCGGCTGTGCAGGATGTTGTCCAGCGTGGTGGACGGCCGGAACGGCATCAACACCACCGCGTCGCCCTGGTAACGCACGCCCATGGGCGCGATGTGCACCGCGCCGGTGGGCGACACGGTGGTCACCACGCCTTCAAAAATCTCGTCGTTCATGGCCGCTATTTTGGTGCCTGCTGCCGGGTGGGGCCGGGCGGTGGCGCGCAGCGGGTGTCGGCGTCGGGCGCGGGTGCATCGGCGGCCACGCCCCAGTCCAGCGGCTGGTCTTGCACATACCGTTTGCCCAGGCGCCAGGCGGTGTGGGCATGCGCCAGTTCCACGCCCATGTAAAAGGCGTGCGCGGCGTCGTTTTCCAGGCCCAGTTGCGGCCACAGGGCGAACGCATCTTGCGCGATGCGGTGGCCGTCGCGGTTGTACACATGCACACCGTCGGCCGCCACCTGGATGCGGAAATTGGGGTCGCGCACCTGCGCTGCGGTGGCGGCAATTTCTTGCGCCGTGTCGGGCCAGGGCTGGCGCGCATGCACCGTCATCAGCGCGTCGGTGTAGCCCTTGGGCAGCGTCTGCTGGCGTTGCGCAGCGTGCATCAGGCGGCGCGCCACATCGGCTTCGCGCACCGCGCGCCGCGCGTGGGCGCTCACCTGGGTGGTGAGCACTGCGGCCACACGCAGCTCGGCAGCCAGGCCCAGCAGCAGGGCATTGATGCCGCTGGTGTCGGCTTCGGTCAG
>JAYUPP010000537.1:0-6043 GCA_043760045.1 Betaproteobacteria bacterium | reverse complement strand
GCATCACCACGCCCTTGCGTTTTGCTGCCGTGTGGTCAGACGGTGAACAGCTGCTGGCTTTTCGCATCGCCAGCGACGACGAGCCGCCCACGCTGTATCTGCGGCAAACACGCATGGGCACCACGGTGGCCAGCGAACCGCTGTGTGAAACTGCGGGCGAGCGCCAGCCAGAACCGGGTGGGTGGACGCTGCTGCCAGCGGGTGCGGTGGTGACAGTGGCCGCCGGGCGCTGCCAGGTCAGGCAGGTGCGGCTGCAGCCCCGGGCGGGGATGCACGATGCCGGGGCTGTCGGTCTTGACCGGGTGCTGGCCACGGCTTGAACGCGCAGATTGCGAACTGCGGACTGCTAACTGCTAACTGCTAACTGCTAACTGCGGAATGCGGACTGCGGACTGCAGACGGCAATGCAACGACCGGTCGCCAAACACCGGCTCCTCACTACCGCCGCCAGCGCTGCACCAGCAGCGCCAGCCCACCCGCCACCACGCCCCAGAACGCAGCGCCCACGCCCCACAGGGTCAAGCCGCTGGCGGTGATCAAAAAGGTGAGCAGCGCGGCCTCGCGTGTGCCTTCGTCTTGCACCGCCGCTGCCAGGCCCGCGCCGATGGTGCCCAGCAAAGCCAGGCCGGCCAGCGCCAGCACCAGCGCTTTCGGAAATGCCGCCAGCAGGCCCACCACCGCGCCGCCCATCAAACCCATGATGATGTAGAAAACACCGGCAGCGGCGCTGGCGCGCCAGCGCCGGGCGGGGTCGGGGTGGGCTTCGGGCCCCATGCAGATGGCCGCCGTGATGGCCGCCAGGTTCAGTGCATAACCACCAAACGGTGCCAACAGCAGACTGGCCAGCCCGGTGGTCGTGACCACCGGCGACACCGGCGTGCGGTAACCCGCTGCACGCTGCGCCGCCACACCCGGCAGGTTCTGCGACGCCATCGTCACCACAAACAGCGGCAGCGCGATGCCCACTGTGGCGGCGACGCTGAAAACCGGCATCGTGAACACCGGTGTGGCCCAGGCCCGATGCCACGGCACCGCTGCCAGCTGCAACTGGCCCTGCAGCCCCGCCACCAACACACCGGCCAGCAGCACCGCCGGCACCGCGTAACGCGGCCACCAGCGCCGGCCCAGCAGATAGACGACGAACATCGTGAAGACGAGTGGAAACGCGCTCTGCGCGGCGGCAAAACCTTCGATGGCAAAACGGGTTAACACACCGGCCAGCAGCGCGGCGGCCAGCGGCTGCGGCATGCGGTCCATCACCCGCTCGAACCAGCCGGTGGCGCCGGCCAGCGTGATCAGCACCGCGCAGACCATGAAAGCACCCACCGCCTCGGCCATCGGCACACCCGCGCCGGCCGTCACCAGCAGCGCCGCACCGGGTGTGGACCAGGCCGTCAACACCGGCAGCCGATACCACACGCTCAAGCCCAGGCTGGTGAGGCCCATGCCCAGGCCCAGCGCCCACATCCATGAAGCCGCTTGCGCCGGCGTGGCGCCCAGGGCCGCAGCGGCCTGGAACACGATGGCGACCGAACTCGTGAAGCCCACCAGCACGGCCACGAAGCCGGCGGTCAACACAGAGAGCCAATGGCTGCCGGAGGTGGCCCCGACGTCTGAAGCAGGGGGTGTGCTCATAGGGCCTTTGATGAATGCGTGGGCGAGCCTGCAGCATAAGCGGCGGCGGATAGCCAACAGCCTTGCTGCCGCTGGCGGGCGCGCGTGCTTGTTTTGCGTGCTTGTTTTTGGCGGCTCCTACAATTCCGCCGATGCGAAACCGCCCGCCAGCTGCCACGGCCAACAGCCCCGACGACGTGGAAGCGGCGCTGTACGAAGCCCTGCAGCGCGGCGACATCGAAGCGCTGATGGCCGTGTGGGCCGACGACGACGAGATCGTCTGTGTGCACCCGGGCGGTGGCCGGGTGGTGGGGGCTTTAGCCATACGCGCCAGCTTCGAAGCCATCTTCGCCAACGGCGGCATACCGGTGCAGGCCGAGCAGGTGCACCGGCTGCACTACCTGGCCAGCGCGCTGCACCACCTGGTGGAAAAAGTGACGGTCGCCGGCCCCGAAGGCCAGCAGACAGCCTGGGTCATAACGACCAATTTCTACGTCAAGACGGCCCAGGGCTGGCGCCTGGCGTCACACCACGCCAGCCCAGGTGCACTGCAAGCCCCCAGTGCGGCCAGCAGGGCCGAAGGTGGCGAGTGGCCCAACACGCTGCATTGATCATCGCGACGGCGTGGCCGCGAGGCCCCCGACGATGCTGAGCTACCGCGCACCGGCCTGGCTGCCCGGCGGCAACCTGCAAACCCTTTGGGCGGCCACGCGCGCGGTGCGCCACCTGGGCGCCGCACCGCAGTTTGTACGCGAGCGCTGGACCACACCCGACGGCGACTTCATCGATGTCGACCACCTGCAGCGCCTGCCACCGAATCTTCATCAAGCACCTTCGACGCCTGTACCAGCCGCACAACAGGCCCCACAACCAGCCGCACAACCGGCCGCCCACCCCCACCTGGTGCTGTTTCACGGCCTCGAAGGCAGCAGCGCCAGCGCCTATGCACAGGCCTTCGGCAGCGTCGCGTTGGCGCGCGGGTGGAGCTTTTCAGTGCCGCACTTTCGCGGCTGTTCGGGTGAGCTGAACCGGGCGCCACGCGCTTACCACTCGGGCGACTTTGTAGAGGTTGGCTGGATGCTGCAGCGCCTGCGACTAACAGCCCGCGCGCCGCTGCTGGTGGTGGGTGTTTCGCTGGGCGGCAACGCGCTGCTGCGCTGGGCGCAGGAAGCCGGCGACAGTGCCGCCGCCACGGCCGCAGCGGTGGCAGCCGTGTGTGCACCCATCGACCTGGCGGCCGCCGGTCGCGCCATCGACAGCGGCTTCAACCGCCAGGTTTATGCACGCATGTTTCTGGCCACGATGAAGCCCAAGGCGCTGGCCAAGCTGAAGCAGCACCCGGGCCTGTTCGACGCCGGCCGCGTGGCTGCGGCGCGCACCATTTACGCCTTCGACAACGCCGTCACCGCGCCGCTGCACGGATTCACCGACACGGCCGATTACTGGGCCCGCGCGTCGGCATTGCCGCACCTGGCCCGCCTGCGCGTGCCCGCGCTGGTGCTGAACACCGGCAACGACCCTTTTGTGCCCTCGGAAACATTGCCACAACGGTGCAGCAACCCGCTGGTGACGCTGTGGCGCCCGGCACACGGCGGGCATGTCGGCTTTCCGCAAGGCAGCTTTCCGGCGCGCGTGACGGCAATGCCGCTGGCCGTGTGTGACTGGCTGCTGGCGCATGCAGGCACGGCAGCGCCGGTGTAAGGTGTGGCCATGGACGACATCGTCAAAGCCGCGATGGCCAAGTGGCCGCAGGTGCCGCACTGTTACGGCTGGCTGGCCCTGGACGCCCGTGGCGACTGGTACATGCGCGACGACCGCACGCAGGCCGCCGGGCCGTTTCCGCAAGTCAAGGGCAGCCGCATCCAGCACGACAAACTGCTGGCCTTCATCCAGCGCAACTACGGCGCCGACGAGCGCGGCGCCTGGTACTTTCAGAACGGGCCGCAGCGTGTTTATGTGCAGCTGCAGGCCGCCCCTTATGTGTGGCGCGTGCAAGATGCAGCGGGCTGGCCGTTGCAGTCACACACCGGTTTGGATGCCCGGCTCAATAGCTGCTGGGTGTGCGAACAGGGGCGCGTGTTTGTGGACACCGACTTGGGCTTCGGCCTCGTGCACACCATGGACGTGAGCCTGGCGGCACAAGCGATGGAAGCCGGTGCCTGGCAGCCGCAGCAGCTGCTTTTTGCAGAAATGCCGGCGCGTTTTGGCTTTCAGTTGCAGCCGCAGCCTGGGGCGGTTGCAGCAGCCCCAGCGGCGCTTTAACCGCGTTTACTTCGGCGCGCTGGCGGCGGCGGCGTCAGCCGGCGCGGCAGCGGTTGCCGCCAGCACGGGCTCGCTGAACTTGCCGCCGCTGTTGTTCGTGATGTAGACCACCGCGCGTGCCACTTCGTGGTCGCTGTAGTCGCCGCCGCCTTGTGCGCCCATCGCGCCCTTGCCTTTCAGGGCCGAGGTCAGCAGGGTTTCATAGCCGGTTTTCAGTCGCGGCGCCCACGCCGCCGCGTCACCCACTTTGGGCGCGCCGGCGGCGCCCGAGGTGTGGCAGGCCGTGCAGGCGGCCTGGAAGACCTGTTCACCCGTGCGTACCACTGCGGTAGCCGGGTCCCGAATTTCCACCGCGCCCACGCGCTGCAGGCGCTGGGCCACCGCTTGGGCTTCCAGCGCGGCGCTGCCGGCGGCCGGCTTGTTGGCGAAGTTCACGTAGTTGACGAGCAACACGATGGCCACGATGGGCACCACGAAAGAAGCCACCACCGCCCAGATCAGCTGCTTGGGCGTGCGGATCGGGCCCTCATGCGGCAGGTCGTGCTCATCCGCGGGGGCGGCGTGGTTGCCACTGCTGTTTGCACTGCTGTTTGCACTGTCTTGTGATGCGCTCATGAAGTCCCCAAATCTGGCGCTCGCCCCGCACAGGCCTGCGCAACAACGTAAACCTTTGAGTATAGGGGCCGACCCACCCCAGCTGCGCCGTGCCGGGCACGCGCAGCCGAGCCAGCAGCAGGCGCCGCACTGACCACCACCACCACCACCACCACCACCACCACCACCACCGGTTGCGCCGGCGGTCCACCAGCGCAGCGGCCGGGCAGCAACCAGTCAGTCGCAGTCAGTGCAAAGCGGCCGCACTACAATGCCGGGCTGCCTGCAGCGACCGTGGTGAAGTGGATATCATTGGGCCCTCCGAAGGCTTAGTCGCAAGTTCGATTCTTGCCGGTCGCACCAGTTCCAGCACCAGCACTGCAGCGCAGTTTCAACGGGTGCACGCATGAACCAGCCCACGGGCCCCAAAGTCCGGCGACATCACCGCCACTGCCACCACCGTCACCGTTCACGCCGTGCAGTTTTGGCGGCATGTTTTGCGCTTTGCGCTGCCGCCAGTGCAGCCCAGCCGGCTTTGACGAGCGACGCCCCGGGCCCGGTGGGCGGTGTGCCGGCCAAGCTGCCG
The DNA here is from genome assembly GCA_043760045.1 of Betaproteobacteria bacterium. Lineage (GTDB taxonomy): Bacteria > Pseudomonadota > Gammaproteobacteria > Burkholderiales > Burkholderiaceae_C > Rubrivivax. Next base: position 987 of record JAYUPP010000537.1, on the reverse strand, counting down.
GACTTTCAACTCCAGAACTTTCAAGCGCCAAGCGCCGAACAACTGCGCCTGGTGGTGCCCCGCCCCGTGCAAGCCGCCACCGCCGCGCTGGGCTTCGGCCGTCAGCGCCTGGCCCTGGTGCTGAGCATCGGCACCGTCGGTGCGCAGCCGGTGCTGGCCAACGCCGCGCGCGACGCTCTGGCGGTGGCCACCGCCCTGCGCAGCGCCGGTTTTGTGGTCATGGTGCGCGACGACGCCAGCGGTAGCGAGCTGCGCGCAGCGCTGCAGGAATTTCGCACGCGGCTGCAGCCCGGCGGCATGGGCTTGTTGTACGCCACGGCCTTGGGCGCGCCCGTGGACGGCCGCAACCTGCTGCTGCCGCGCGAGGCGACGGCAGACGCTGCAGCATCGGCCGCCGCAGTGGGCGCGGAATTGAGCCGCCAGGGTGTGCCCGTGCAAGAACTTGTGGATGCGCTTGTGGATGCGCCCGTGAATGCGCTCGTGGATGCGCCGGCGGGCAACACTGCAAGCACACGCATGCTGGTGCTGGACGCCGCCTACCAACACCCGGCGCTCGCCAAACTGCCGCAAAGCGGCCTGCTGGCACAGCCCCTGCCGCCGGGCATGATGGCGCTGTTTGCGCAGTCGCCGCTGGTGGTGCAGGCCGTGCCGGCAGTGGCGCCTTTGCCCGAGCCGGCGCCCAGCGACCCGCAACTGCTGGCTGCAACACCGTTTGCGCGGCTGTTGGTGCGTGCCGTGCTGACGCCCAGACTCAGCGGCGCCGAAGTGCTGCGCAGCACACAACGTGCAGTCATCGACAGCACCCGGGGCGCCGTGACGCCGTGGCTGGCCGGCGACACCGACACCAAAGAAGAACTGGCCGAGCTGAGCCTGCTGGATGCGCTGTTGCCCCGCACCCCCGAAGAGTTTGTTCGTGAAGGCGTGCAGCACGTGGCCTCGCAACGGGCCCGGCCGGCCACAGGGCCAGCAGGCGCACAGACCGGCGAG
>JAYUPP010000536.1:0-6054 GCA_043760045.1 Betaproteobacteria bacterium | reverse complement strand
CACCAACACGGCATTCCCGCTGCAGGTGGGCAAAAAAAAATACAGCCGCGACGAGATCAACAGCAAAGTGATGCGGGTGCTGAAGGCGGTGCAGCTCGACCACCTGCGCGACCGCGAAGCCACCAAGCTGTCGGGCGGCCAGCAGCAGCGGCTGGCGCTGGCGCGTGCGCTGGTGATGGAGCCCAAGCTGCTGCTGCTGGACGAGCCGCTGTCGAACCTGGACGCCAAGCTGCGCGAGCTGATGCGTTTCGAGCTGAAGCGGCTGCAGCGCGAACTGAGAATCACCACCGTTTACGTCACCCACGACCAGAGCGAAGCGCTGGCGCTGTCGCACCAGATTGCGGTGATGAACGCTGGCCGCATTCAACAAATCGGCAGCCCGCGCGACATTTATGAACGCCCGCAAACGCAGTTTGTGGCCGACTTCGTGGGCACCACCAACTTTGTGGATGGCACGGTGCGTGCGGCCGAGCCCGAAGCGAACTTCTACGTCATCGAAACCGAGCTCGGCAACCTGCGTTCTTATTCGGTTGAAGCGGTGCAGCCGGGGCAGAAAGTCATCTTGTCGATACGCCCCGAAGACGTGCGCCTGACAGAAAGCCAGCCCAGCAGCGCCAGCAATGTCATCTGCGGTACGGTGGACCAGAAAGTGTTTTTGGGTGAATCGCTGGACTGGCGGCTGTTGGTGGGCAGCCGCACCGTGTTGTCGCGCACACACCCCACCATCTACACCAAGGTGGGTGAACAGGTGTGGGCCCACATCGACGCCGCCAAGTGTGTGGCCATGCCCGCGGTGGCCGAGTTGAAGGCTGCTGCTTGAAGACGCTGTGGACGCTGAAACCGCGCGAGCACAAAAACCGCCATGTCCAAAAGTGATGCCTTCGGCCGTGTGCAGCGGCCTGCTGAGACGCCGCCGCCAGTGAAGCCCAAAGAGCGCTGGGGTGGCGACGTCATCGTTGACATGCTGCAGCGTTACCGCTTGCCCTACGCCACGCTGAACCCGGGTGCCAGTTACCGCGGCCTGCACGACAGCATCGTCAATTACGGTGGCAACAGCCCCGAAATGATGTTGTGCCAGCACGAAGAAACGGCTGTGCAGGTGGCACATGGGTACGCCAAGGCCAGCGGCCAGCCAATGGTGGCCATCCTGCACAACCTGGTGGGCCTGCTGCACGCCAACATGGCGATTTATTACGCCTACATCGACCGCGTGCCGGTGTTCATCGTCGGCGCCACCGGCCCGATGGACGAGACCAAACGCCGGCCGCGCATCGACTGGATACACAGCGCGCAGACCCAGGGCGCTGCGGTGCGCGACTACACCAAATGGGACTACCAGCCCACCACGGTGGAAGGTGTGCCCGAGGCCTTTGCGCGCGCTTATTCGGTGATGATGACTGAGCCGCGCGGCCCGGTGTACCTGTGCTTCGACGCCTGGTTGCAAGAAAAAAAACTCGAACAAGCAGTGGCCCTGCCGCCGCAAGGATTTCAGAGCCTACCGAGCCGCATTGCGCCCGACCCCGCTGCGCTGCAGCAGGCGGCAGCCGCGCTGGCCAAGGCCAAACGCCCGGTGATCCTGACCGAATACGCCGGCCGCGACCCACAAGGTTTTCATGACCTGGTGGCGCTGGCTGAAACCCTGGGCGCGCCGGTCTACGACCTGAACATGCGGCTGAGCTTTCCCAGCCAGCACCCGCTGAACCTGAGCCTGGACAAAACCATGTTTGCAGACGCCGACGTGGTGCTGCTGGTGGACGTGCGTGACTGGGAGCGCCCAACCACGAAGCTGACCAGCACCACGCGTGAACTGGTGAGCCTGACGCCGAAAGACTGCCAGTGGATCGACATCGGTTTTGGCGACCTGAACATCAGCGCCTGGGCGATGGACTACCAGCGGCTGCTCTACGCCCACCAGCGCATCGTGGCCGACACGCTGCTGGCGGTGCCGGCGCTGACGGCGCTGCTGAAGAAACTGGCGAAGAAAGACGCAGCCTTTGCCGCGCGTGTGCCGCGCCGCAGCGCGCAGGTGGCGCGCAAGCACCGCGCCTTGCGCGCAGGCTGGGCGCAGGAAGCTTTGCAAGGCCGTGACGACAGCCCCATCACGCTGCCGCGCCTGGCCGCAGAAGTGTGGGCACAGATCAAGAACGAAGACTGGGTGCTGACCGCCGGCACGCTGGAAGACTGGACGCGCAAGCTCTGGAACTTTGACCAGCCTTATCGGCACCCCGGCAAGAGCCTGGGCACGGCCACGCAGTTGGGCATCAGCCTGGGGGTGGCGCTGGCGCACAGGGGCCGGGGCCGGCTGGTGGTGGACATCCAACCCGACGGTGACTTGATGTTCGACGCCGGCGCGTTGTGGGTGGCGGCCAAACACCGCATACCGATGCTGGTGGTGATGTACAACAACCGCGCTTATTTCAACGACTGGGAACACCAGATCCGCATGGCGCAGCAACGCGGCACGCCGGAGGGCCGCGCCCACATCGGCATGGACCTGGACGACCCGCCGCCCGACTTCGCCACGCTGGCGCGCAGCATGGGCTGGTACGCCGAAGGCCCGATCGACCAGCCCGGCGACGTGGCCGCAGCGCTGCAACGTGCCATTGCCAAGGTGAAAGCCGGGCAGCCGGCGCTGCTTGACACCATCACGCAAAAGCGATGAACGCGCCGCAAACGAAGTTGGGTGTGATCGGTGCCGGCCGCATGGGCACACCCATCATTGGCCACCTGGTGAAAAAGGGTTTTGCCACCTGCGCCAGCGACCTGAACCCGGCGCGCCAGGCGGTTGTCAATGCAGCGGGTGCCCGCTGGACCACCGACAACGCGGCATTGGCCGCCAGCAGCGACGTGGTGCTGGTGTGTGTGGGTTTCGACGCCGAGGTGCGTGCGCTGCTGGCGCCCGGCGGCCCGCTGCGGCAAGCCAAAGCCGGCAGCATCGTGGCCATCCTCAGCACCATCAAACCCGAGACGGTGCAAGAGCTGGCTGCCGCCGTGCCCGAACTGCATGTGGTGGACAGCACCGTGTGCCGCGGTGGTGCAGCGGCCGACAACGGCAGCTTGCTCAGTTTTGTCGGCGGCCCCACCGACGTGGTGGCGCGGCTGACACCGGTGCTGCAGGCCTATTCATCAGACGTGGTGCACACCGGCGGCATCGGCACCGCGCAGGTGGCCAAAGCGGCCAACAACAGCATCCTGTGGGCCTGCCTGATCGCCAACCACGAAGCACTGGCGCTGGCGCGCCACTACGGCCTGGACATCGAGGTGCTGCGCAGCGCGCTGATGATGAGCAGCGCCGAAAACCATGCGCTCGAGGTGTGGGGCAAGCAGAGCATGGCCTGGGCCGAAGACGACATGGCGATCGTGCAGGACATGGCGGCGCGGGCGGGAATATCGCTGCCGCAATCGGGCCTGAACCGCGAGCTGTGCCGGGCCCTCAAGCCCAAACGTTATCAACTGGACCAATATGGACGCTGACAGCAAGAAGACTGAAGATGTTTCGGTGCCGGGGCACACCGTGCCCAATGAGAGTCCACTTGGGCACACCGTGCCCAACGAAAGCCATTACCACAGCAAGAAGGACCGTGTCTTTGTGCGCGGCATCCAAGGCACCTACAACCTGAAAACCGAACTGGCCCGACTGCGCGCCATGCCGCGTGTGCGCAAGGGCTCGGAGATCAAGTTCAACGACGGCCCGCAGGCCTTCAGCCGCCACTACGTCGAGCCCAAGGACGGCATCACGCAGACCTTTCACCTGCACCTGGAAGAGTACGGCCCGGGTGGCAAAAGCCAGAAACACGGCCATGTGAACGAAGCCGCGTTTTACATCCTCGACGGCGACGGTTACGAGGTGCACGACGGTGTGCGTTACGACTGGACGGCGGGCGACATCGCCATCGTGCACAACAACTGTGTGCACCAGCATTTCAACGCCAGCAACACAAAGCCGGCGCGTGCTTTGGTCATCAAGACCAAGCCCATGTACATGTTCATGAACATGCTGTTCCAGCACCAGGTGGAGCCCCGGCCCAGCGAGCCCGCCCCGGGCGGTGAAGGTTTCAAGTGCCGCGAAGCCGAGCAGAATTTCAACCACCCTGATGGGGGCTACGGCAACCCGGAGACCGACCATGGCATGGACTGAAGCCAAAGCCTGGCTGCAGGGCAGCGCGCACCAGGACCTTTACCAGCAACTGCTGGACGACGCGACGCAGGCCCCGGCGCGCAACGCCAAACGCAAGAAGATCGTGAAGCCCACCGACATGCCCTGGGAGATGGCGCGGCAAGGTTTGCTCAAACATTTGCTCAACGAAGGCATGAACACGCGCATGGAAACCGTGGACGCCTACATGCAGATCATTCCCCCTGGCAGCCACAGCGGCAAACACCGCCACCTGGCCGAAGAGTGCCTGTATGTGGTGGAAGGCCAGGGTTACGACTTGCACCAGGACTGCGATGTCGAAATTACCGACACCTACCACTGGACGCCGCAGGCCGAGATCAAGCGTTTCGACTGGCAGGCCGGCGACGTGATCTACATCCCGCCGAACACCATTCACCAGCATTTCAATGCCAGCGCCGACAAGCCGTTGCGCCTGATCAGCGCCATCAACCGCATCTTCAAGGCCAGCGGCTTGAACGATCTGGAACAACTTGAAGACGCGCCAGAGTTCGAACCCGGCACGGTGCTCACCGCCGAACGCGTGGCGCAGTACCTGAAGCGAACCCCGGTCACCGCATGAGCGCTGCGCCCCATTCCCCGAGCACCATGAACGCACCTGTCAAAAATGCTTTGCAAGACGCACTCGTCAGCGACGCCGTCGCAAAGAAGTTCGAGACTGAAAAAGCCACGCCCTACACACGCTGGGTCGAAGAAGAGGGCCTGGACATCGTGCCCAGCCTGTACATCGAGAACTTGCACACCGTGGCTTTGAAGCCCTGGGCGCGGCGCGGCGGCCAGGGCGTTTATCTGAACCACGACGCCAGCCGCACCAGCAACGACTGCTACGTGTGCGAAATTGCACCCGGGCAGGAACTGGCACCGCAGCGCCAGTTGTTCGAAGAAATGATCTACGTGCTGGATGGGCGCGGCTCCACCACGGTGACGAACGACGCCGGGTCCCATGTCAGCTTCGAATGGAAAGCCGGGGCCATCTTTGCGATTCCGCTGAACACCGTGCACCAGCACTTCAACGGCTCGGGCACGGCCCCCGCACGATTTGTGGCCGTGACCAATGGCCCGCCCATCATCAACGCGTTTGGCGACACCGGTTTTGTCTTCGGCACCACCTTCGACTTCAAGAACCGCTTTGCCGGCGAGAGCAACTACTTTGCCAACGGAGGCGAACAAAAGGGCTTGCTGCTGGACACCAACTTCGTTGCCGATGCTGTGAACCTGCCGCTGATCAGCGCCAAGGAACGGGGTGCCGGCGGCGGCCACATTCGTTTTTCCATGGCCAAGGGTTCGATGAACAGTCACATCAGCCAGTTCCCCACCGCCACCTACAAAAAGGCCCACGCCCACGGCCCCGGGGCCCACGTCATCATCATGAGCGGCTCGGGTTACAGCCTGATGGGCCCCGACATTCATACGCTGAACCGCTACGACTGGCGCGAGGGCAGCATGATCGTGCCGCCCAACATGTGGTTTCACCAGCACTTCAACACCGGCAACACCCCCGCGCGTTACCTCGCGTTCAAGGCCGAAGGCGTGAGCATCCGCAACGCCCAGGGTGTGCCCAAGGCCTGGATCAGCCGGCGTGTGGGCGGCGACCAGATCGACTACGCCGACGAAGCGCCCTTCATCCGCCAAACCTTTGCCGAGGCGCTGCACAAGGTGGGTTTGCAGCCGCGCATGCACGAGGCTTATGAGAGTGAGCTGGCCGACTTGCCGCCGCCACTGTCGCAAAAAGCATGATCCCGGGGTGGCCCGCATTGACAGGCGCAGCGGTTGCGCGCACTGTTCACCTGTCGTTCCACCGAAAGAACCGACGTTCCTTTATATGGAACCTCGAAGTTTGAACCACCGATTGAACAGCCGAGTTCCCGGTCGTGCCTGGC
>JAYUPP010000535.1:0-6085 GCA_043760045.1 Betaproteobacteria bacterium | reverse complement strand
TTTTTGCGCGCGCCGGGGTCGTCGTTTTGAGACCGACCCGACCCATGAAAACTGCTCACATGCGTCTGATGATCTGTCGCGCTTGCAGCCCTGGGCGCGTCTACGGGGCGGCTGCGTCGCTGCCTGTTTCGTGTGCAGCGACGGCAGCGCTCAAGCGCTCTGCCAGTGCCGCCGCATCGCGCTCCGCGACGACTTCAGTCTTCGTCTGAGACTTGGTCAGGATGCTCAAGGCCTTCTCGTAGGCCGGCCGCAACTCAGCCTGACTCGGTTCTGCCGTCAAAAAATACAGCTTGAAAACATCGGTGCTACTCGCCACGCTGGTCAGCTGGCCCAGCCATTTGTGTGCCTTTTCGCGAATGGATTCAGCACTGGCCAGGTCAAAAGACACGGGTGCCAGGCAATGCCACTCACCATTTTTCCAGGCGTGCTTGAACTCAATTTGATCGTCGCGCACGGCAATGGTTTTCGGAATGAAATGCTTGAGCACCTGACGCTGCTGCAGTTCGCGGCTGAAATTTCGCCAGATGTCTTCCTCCTGCCGGCGGTGCACCGTGCCCTGGCGCTCGTTGGCCAATACAAAGCGGCGGTACAAATGGTCCAGCGTCGCTTCGGCATCGGACGTCACCCCGGCGCCCATTGAAGACCATTGCAGCGAACTGTCGTCCGGCCCCAATACGGCATGCGCGTAGCCCAACACGCCACCTTGGTTTCCACGCAGGGGCAACTGATTGCGCAGTTCTTGCTGAAAACGCTCGAAGCTGTGGGTGACATGCCGCATGTTGGCGCGGAAGGCTTCACCATCCAAGGTGGGAAACACGTCTCTCAGTCGCGCAAAGCCGGTGCGGCACATCACATTGACGTAACCCAGGTCCGGCGCCAGCAGGGCCACGCCCACGTTCAGGCATTCACCGCTGGCGATGTCATGCATGTAGCGCAGTACGGTGTACGTGTAGGCAGTTTTGTTGGTCATGCCAGAGTCCTTGTGATCTCCAAAATGGCGCGACGCAGATTGTTGCGCAGGGCCTGCATGAACTCCACCGCCCTGGCTACAGTGTGCACCTGCCCATCTGTGGAAGTCCATGATGGCGGCAGGGCGGCCCCGTATTCCATCAATCGTGCGTCGGTGATGGCTTCCCACGCCCCTGTCAGGCGAGCCAGATCGGGTCTGCTGCCTCTAAGCCCTGGGTACAGGACATGCTGCGCGGGCACACCCTGTGTACTCAACGATCCGGGCTCCCAGGGTGGGCGCCAGAAAAGCACACCTTCAGTGACGAGCGCCAGCTCGTGGTCGAAGATAGCGAATTGATCACCGCGATGTTGCAAGTTCGGGTTGTCAGGCCTGCGGTCAGGGTTTTGAATCAGCAGGTCGAAGGCATATATCTCAGCTGCTGCAGCGGTCATCGATCTCGGGATGCTGCGACCTGGCATCCAGGACGTGAAGCCGGGCGGGAGCTGGGTGGAGCCGAAACCGGGGTTCACAGCAGCCGACAGAAAAGTCAATTCATCTGGGTGTGACAACGCCAGGCCGGCCAAGAACTCGGGTTGAAGTTCTACTGCATGGAAGTCAGGTACAGGCAAGCCGAGATCGGCGGCCAGCATGGCGCACAAAGCTTCTCGCACCAGACCCGACACCGGCAGCTGAGGCCCGTTGAACTTCGCAACCACTTCCACCGGACCGCCGTCGGTGTGCTCGCACTCCAGCAAAAAAGGGCCTGTTCGGCCGCGTGTCGTGCGACGGTGCAAGCGGGTGGCAGTGACGGAGGCGAACATGGGTCGTCAGGCAGCGTATGTTTGGACCCGTCGGCCGTTAGCGGTCGCTCGCCAGATCGCGACTGTCTCTGTGATGAAACTCAACACGATAACTCTGCACAACGGGATCGAAAAACAGAGCCGGAGCAAACGCTGTGGAGCAGCAGGTCGCCACTCACGTGCTTCCAGGAAGGTAAGGTGCCAAGCCACGCCATGCCAGGCTCAATGCACCCGCGGCAGCCTGCGCCGCACCTGCTGGCGGTCGCCGTGGTCGAAGTGCCACCACTCGTTGGTTATGCCCTGGAACCCACCGTGCTGCATGGCCGCCAGCAACAATTCCCGCTGCTGCACATGCTGCGGCTGCAGCGCGCCGCTGGCCAACAGTTGTGCATGCAGTTCGGGGTGTGAACGTTCGTGCATTTCGTCAAACGCGCTGCCCATGTCCACCTCGGCGCCTTGTGTGTTCAGCAGCGTGGCGTCCACCGCCAGGCCCCAGCTGTGGATGGAACCGGTGGCCGGGTTGGCGAAGTAATGCTGCGCGGGCGTGCCCACCACATCACGCCAGATGGCTTCTTGCACGCGCTGCGGCCGCAGCGCGTCCAGCACCAGGATGCGCCAACCCGGGCGCTGCACGTGCAGCCACTGTGCGGCGCGTTCCAGCCCATCGGCGGCTTCTGCACGCAGCCAGGCGCAATCAAGCGTGCCGTAAAGGCTGACACCGGCGAAGTTGTTGCTGCCCACATAACGCAAATCGTGTGCGACACCACGCAGGCTGTGCAGCGGCCTGAAGTGCGGGTTGCCGGCAATTTCTTCCACGCGCAAGGCGCCCGGCGCTGCCGGCGGCATCAAGCCTGCGCCACTTCAAAACGCCGCTGCGGGCGTGCAGCGTTTTCAAAGTCAGGCAGCACACGGGGCAGGCGGCCCTGGATGTCCTTGATGCGGTTGGCGCCTGCCGGGTGGGTGGACAACCACTGCGGCGGCGCTTTGCCGCCGGTGGCCGCGCCCATTTTCTGCCACAGCGTAACGCCGGCGCGCGGGTCGTAGCCGGCTTTGGCCGCCAGCACCAGGCCCAGCGCGTCGGCTTCGGTTTCGTCGCTGCGGCCAAATTTCAGGCTCGCCAGGTTGGCCAGGCCTTGCGCCGCCATGTCGCCCACGCCGCCCAGGCCCAGCACCGCCGCACCCAGGCGCAAACCCATGCTGGTGCCGGCGCTTTTGGCGATGCGTTCGCGGGCATGTTCCAGCAGCGCATGCGCGACCTCGTGGCCCATGATCATCGCCACCTCGTCGTCGTTCAGTTTCAACGTGCTCAGGATGCCGCTGTAAAACGCGATCTTGCCGCCGGGCATGCAGAAAGCGTTGATCTGCTTGCTGGAGAGCAGGTTGACTTCCCACTTCCAGGCTTCGGCCCGTTCGTTGCAAGCCGCTGTCAGCGGCACGATGCGCGCCGCGATGTAGCGCAGCCGTTCCACCTGCGGGTGGTTTGCAGGCGCCAGCGCACCCTGGCTGCGCGCCTGCCCCACGAGTTGTGCATATTGCTGCTGCGCCGAACCTTCCACCTGCGAAGCCGGAATCAGTTTGGTGGCCACCGAACGCCGGCATTCAGGCGTGACGGCCAGCACCGGCGCAGCGGCGCCGACCAACAGCAAGCCGGTGAAGGCCCGGCGGCCGACACCGGCGCAGGCGCACGGCCAGGCGGGGGCAGGCGCGAGCGAACGAAAGGAATGCAGTGAACGGGGCATGGTGGGGTTCCTGGTGATCGCGCACGAACGGCCGCTTGAAAACGGCCGCTTGAAAACGACTGCGTGAAAACGACTGCGTGAAAACCGCTGCGTGAAAACGGCTGCGTGAAAACGCCGGGCGCGCAACAAACGGGGCGCTGCTGCCCATGGTTGACCATCATGCACCACCTGGGCGGTTCGCATGGCTGTTGCCCAACCACCGGGGCGCAGCTTCGCAGGTTGACATCGGGTGCGGAAGTTTTCTTTGATCCAGGGCCTTGCCCCGCACCAGGAAAGTCAGGCCGGCAGCTGCTGCGCGCGGGCCACACGCGCGTCCATCAACGCACGCAGGTCCAGTGCCGAACGCAAGTCCAGCGCGCGGTAGAGCTTGCGCACATGGTCCACCACGGTGGTCTCGGCCACGCCCAGGGCCTGGCCGATCTGGCTGTGCGTGTGGCCCAGCAGCAGCTGGCGGCAGACGGCCGTTTGGCCGGCCGTCAGCGGCAGCGCGCGCAGCGCGCGTTCCAGCGCCACGCGGTGCGGTTCCAGCCGCCGCAGCGTGACCTGCACCATCGGCGCGCCGCCGCCGTGCAGCGGGCGCAGCAGCACGCCGCTGGCCACAAAGGCGCCGGCCGCTGTTTCACAGGTGATCGAAGCAGGTGTCTGCAAGGTCTGTTGCGTGCCAGCTTCGGCCGCGTGCGCCTGCGCCGGCAACGGGGCCCGCCACTGCACTTGCAACCGCGCCAGCAACAACGACAGCAGCCCACCAGCCAGTTGATCCAGCGGCTTGCACAGGCTGTGCCGTGCCGCACCGCCTTCGGCCATCAGCAGCAAACGGTGCGCGCCTGCGCTGGCGTGTGAGATCTGGCCCTGCAGCGTCAGCAGCAGCGACTCAGGCGGGTCGGGGCTGGGCACCTGGCGGTCACCCGTGCCGGCCCGCGCGGCCCGCCCCGCTGCCTGCAGGCCTTCGCCCAACGCAGGCAACACGGCAGCCAGCTGGCGTTCGTCGTGCAGCGTGAAGCGGGGTGCGCCGGCGGCGCGGTACAGCACCAGCGAGCCCACCAGCTGGCCCGCCGTGCCGCGCACCACCGCTTCCAGCCGCGTGTGAAAACCCTGCGGGCGCCAGATCTCGTTGTAGAGCGCAGAACGAAAAAACGCCGCGTGGTCCAGCTCTTGCGCGCTGCGCACACCGCGCGGGTGGCGCACCAGGGTGTCAAAACGCGGCATCACTTCGGCTTCGCGCCGGTTGTGAAATTCGTCGAAATACAGCTGCGCGATGCCGGCGTCGATTGGGCCTTCAATGAAGTAACGCAGCAGGCGGCCCTGTTCGTCGGCCCAGTCAAAGAGGTTGCGGTAAGACGGCACCACCGCATGCAGCGCCTCCAGCACCGCCGGCACCAACACTTCGGCGGGTAGCTGCAGGGCGCACAGGGCCTGTGCATCGGCGATGGCACGCGGCTGCTTCATGGGTGGGTGTGAGTTTGGGCGCCCTGGCGCGCGGCTGCATCCACAGTGGAGTTGATGGCCCGCTGACGGCGGCAGGCACAAGATATCCTGCCGGCATGGCTGCCGAAAACCAAAAACCAGACTTTTCTGCGTTCACACCGCTGCTGCAACAGGTGGCGACCCAGGGCGTGTTGAACCGCTACCGCCGCGGCGTCATCCTGATGCAGGAAGGTGAACCCGGCGGTTCGATGTTTTTTGTGCTCAGCGGCTTGCTCAGCGCCTACCGTGAACGCGAAGACGGCCGGCGGGTGATATTTGGTTTTTATGGCGCCGGTCATACGCTGGGTGAATTGACACTGGCTGGGGGCAACCGGTCGGCCAGCGTCGCGGTGGAGTCGGCCGCGTTGTGCAGCTTCGTCACCCGCACCACGCTGCAACGCTGCATCGCCCAGGAGCCGGCACTGGCCATTGAGCTGATAGCACTGGTGGCCGGCCGGGCGATAGCTGTCACCAACTTGGTGACCGAGCTGGCCTTGGACGAGGTCTACGACCGCCTGCTGCGGCTGTTGCGCGCGGGCTCGGTGGCTGAAGCGGGCGGCCGGGCCTGCATGAGCTACCCGTTGACACAAGAACAGATTGCCGGGCGCATCGGCTGTGGCCGGCCGATGGTTACGAAGCTGTTGGGTGGCCTCACGCGTGGCGGTTTTCTGTGCCAGGAGCAGCGGCCGCAGGGCCGCGTCTGGGTCATTCAGAAGCCGCCGCCGGCGCGCTTTTAGCGCCTGCAAGGGCGTCAGGGTTGGGCCCTTCGGCGTGTGCTGCATGACAACGCCAGGCCTGCACGCTTTGCGCAAAACCTTTCAGTTGCAACGGCGCCAGCGGTTGCAGTTCAAACGCGCCGCCCGCCACCGCCTGGCGCACGCTGTCGCTGAGCCAGATTTCGCCCACCCCGGCCTGTTCACACAGCCGCGCCGCCAGGTTGGTGGCCGCACCGATGGCGGCATAGTCTTGCCGGCCCTCAAAACCCACCGCACCCACGGCAGCCGGCCCGCGCGCCAGGCCCACCGCCAGGCCGCGCGGGCCGCCGCTGCGCTGCCACTGTTGCGCCATTGCAGCCGCTTCATGCTGCATCGCCAGCGCCAGCTGCAAGGCGCGCTTGCTGTGCTCGGGCATCG
>JAYUPP010000534.1:0-6095 GCA_043760045.1 Betaproteobacteria bacterium | reverse complement strand
CCCACAAGGTCTTGCGTGAAATCTTAAGAGCCTGGGCCGCTTGCCCGACACGCCCGCCGAAGCGGGCCAGCACGGCGGCGATGTAGTCTTTTTCGACGTCGGCCACAAAAGCGTCGAGCGCGGGCATCTCGGCTGCTGGGGGCGCCGGCTGCCTTTCTTCGAACAGATCGGCGACATCAATGTCCGCCCTTTCGCACAGCACACAAGCGCGCTCGATACGGTTGTGCAGCTCGCGCACATTACCCGGCCAGGTGTGCGCAATCAACGCCGCGCGTGCAGCTGGGACCAGGTGCAACGCAGCTTCGGCTCTGTCGCTGGCCTGCGCTTGCAGAAAACGCTGCGCCAGCCACAGCACGTCATCGGGCCGCTCGCGCAACGGCGGCACGCGCAAGTGCACCACATGGATGCGGTAGTACAGGTCTTCACGAAAGCGCCCCTGCTGCACCCATTGCTGCAGGTCGCGGTGTGTGGCGCAGGTCACCCGCAGGTCGATGGCCATCGGCGCCTCTGCACCCAAACGCTGAATCTGCCGGTCTTGCAGCACACGCAGCAGCCGCACCTGCATGGCAGGCGTCAGCTCGGCAATCTCGTCCAGAAACAGCGTGCCACCCTGCGCTTGCTCCACGTAGCCGCGCCGCTGTCGGTCTGCACCCGTGAACGCACCCCGTTCGTGGCCGAACAGGGTCGACTCCATCAGCGTTTCTGGAATGGCGCCACAGTTGACCGCCACAAAAGGGGCAACGGACGGCGCCGTGCCCAGTGGATGGGCCAGCCGGTGCAGGTGGCGCGCCAGCACTTCTTTGCCAGCGCCGCTTTCGCCCGTGATGAGCACGGTGCGCGCCCGCACCGCCACACGCCGGGCTTGTGCCGCGAGCACACGCATGGCCGCCGAAGTGCCGAGCCCGTCGCCGTCGCCGTGACCTTCGTTGGCAGCCCCCGCGCCCACCGGCAGCGGGCTGTTGTCTGGTGCACCCACGGCGGTGCGCACCTTGCACACCAGCTCTGCGATGTCAAACGGTTTGGTCACGTAGTCGCGCGCGCCGGCCTGCAGCAAAGCCACCGCACGATCAACCGATGCAAATGCGGTGATGAACAGCCACGGCGGCAAAGCTGCGGCCTTGCGCAGCCGGTGTTCAAACAGCCGCTCGCCCGAGCCGTCGGCCAGGCGCACGTCACTGACCACCGCATCAAAAGCCCGCTCGTCCAACAACGCTGCAGCCTGTGCCACCGTGCGCGACCACTGCACGCCAAACCCTTCAAGTTCAAAGCGGTCGAGCAGCGACTCACCCATGATGGGGTCGTCTTCAATCAGCAAGAGTTCTGGCACCGCCCCATCCTTCGCTGTGGAAGATTTTCATGATCTGGGTTGCTGCCACTCATCATGAGCGCCAGCTGTTGATTCGGGCACCGGCAAGGACACCGAGACCCGCGTCCATTCTCCGTCGCTCGCCACCGCGATGCTGCCTTGCAGGCGCTGCACGATCTGCCAGCACACCCAGAGGCCAAGGCCGTGCCGGTGCAGGCCTTCACCCGTGCCGGCAGCAACAAACGGCTCGAACATGCGCGCCATCTGCTCGGGGGGCGGCGCCGGCCCGGTGTTGCCCACCACCATCGCCAACAGGCCCGGCGCTCGCGCAACGGTGAATTCCACGGCAGCCTGCCCTTGCCCCTGCCCCTGCCCCTGCTGTTGCCCCTGGTTCTGCATCGGCCGCTGCGCAGCCGCCGTGGCATTCAGCAACAGGTTCAGCGCCAGCTGTCGCACCTCGTGCCCCGGCAGCGCGGCTTCGGCCGTGGCGGCGTCTTCAACCTGCCACCGCAGCAGCAGGCCACGCGCGGCAGCGTCGGGCTGAATCAACAGCAGCAGGTCGTCCCAGTCGGGCCCACTCAGGCGCGGCGAGTCCAGCCGCGCCTCCACCAGCAGCGCACTCACCGTCGCCCGAATCTGTTGCAGACCACGCTGCAGCAGACCGAAAGTTTTGCGCGACAGCGCGTCGGGTTGGCCATGCCGCATGGCGGTGTCTATGGCATTCAACATGCCGCCCAGCGGATTGTTGATTTCGTGCGCAATGGCCGCCGACACGCGCCCCACGGCAGCCAGCCGGTCAGACGCCATCACCTCGTGTTCAAGCGCGGCCTTGCGTGCCAGGCCGTCCAGCATGTGCCGTGCCTGGGTGGACAGTTGCCCCACTTCGTCGCCACTTTCGGGCGGCAGCAGCTTCAGCACCTGCTCGGGTGCTTCTTGGCTGACCTGTGCCAGGGCTTTGGTCATCTGCACCAGGGGCTCCGCCAGGCGCTTGCCGGCAACCCAGCCCAGCGGCACCAGCAGCAGCAGGCCGGGCACGCTGACAAGGGCCACCTCGACCACCGCCGAGCGCAGGCGCTGGGCGTACACGGCGCCGTCGTAGTCCAGCACCACGGTGCCCAAGCGGCTGCCGTCTTCGGCCAGGATAGGGCCTGCCGCCGCCAGTTCAGGCCCAGCCGGCCCGCGGCCCAACGTGAAATGAAAGCGCACATCGGCCATCGCCCGGGCCGCAATGCCGGCCAGCGGCTCGGGCAGCGCCGAAGCCGGCGTCAGCACGGGCACGCGACGTGGTTCGCTGGCGACAAAAACCAGGCCCGACCCGTCCAGCACCACCACACCTTGCAAAGGGCTGTCGCTGCCGCGTGCGGCCAGCGGCGTGCCCAGCACTTCGAAGGCCTGCCACAGGTCGTCGCGCAGCAGCGGGTCGCGCAGCGAACGGGCCAGCAGGGTGGTCAGGCTCTCTGCGCTGGCCTCCAGGTCGCGCCGGGCGTCGGACAAGGCACGCGTGACGAGCAGCGTCGTCACCACCACCTCGGTGACCAGGATCACCGCCGTGATGGCCAGCGGCACTTTCAGCCGCCAGCTCAGGTCACGCAGCCTCACGGCTGCCCGCCCGCGCTGCGAAGGTATGCCCTCGGCAGGGCCTGCACCTTCATGCGCCGCCGCGTTCGGCTAAGCGCAGCAGCGCACGAATGCTGTCGAACTGCCCATCCCGCGGTTCTTCGAAGCCTTCAATGTTCAGCCGCTGCAGAACAGCGCGGCCTTCGCTGCTGCCGGGCATGTCGCGCAGCGCGTCACCGAGCTGCCGAGCTTCAGCCCATGGCCAGTTGCGGCGCGCGACCACCGGCGGAAAACCATGCGGCGCCGAACGCCAGGCCACCCGCAAACCCGCCACGCTGGCGGGTTGCTGCGCGGCCATGGTGTCCCACACATAACCATCAACTGCACCGCCATCGGCCAGGCCGGCACGCACCGCATCCACCACCTTGCGGTGGCTGAAAGTGAAAAAGCTGCGGCGGAAAAACGTGGTCGGGTTGGCTCCGCCTGCAGCTATTTCTGCGCGTGGCACAAGGAAGCCGCTGTTGGACAGCGGGTCGCTGTAGGCGAAGACGCGGCCGCGCAGGTCGAGCACCTGCTTCGTAGCCACGTCGCTGGCCGGCACGATCAGGTGCGCGCGGTACAGCGGCGCGCCCTGGTAGCGCGGCACGGCCACCACGTTCAGCCGCGACTCGTGCAACACCAGCGGGTGCCCACACAACCAGGCAGCTTCAACACCTTCGCCCAGCAACAGGTCGACGATTTCGCGGTAGCTGCCGCGCTGCACAAAGCGCACGGGGCGGTCCAGCCTTGCCTCCAGGTGGCGCTGCCAGCGGTCCAGCAGGCCGATTTGCTCGTTCAGGAAAACGGGCGTTGTTCCAAAACGCAATGGGGTGGCCGCCTGCTCGGCCCGCCCCGTCAACGTGCCACCCAGCAGCGCTGCCGCGCCAGCGAAGGCAAAAGCCCGGCGGCCCAAACAGTTCCGACGGTTACGAGGACGTAACCAGGGGGGGACGCTGGTGCAGTCATTCATTACGGTTTTCCCCCTTTTGGCTTGTTTTTGACGGTGCTGAGCCTTGGCTTGCATCTTGCGGTGTAGCACGTGCCGTACCAAAGGCATTTACCCGCATTCGGGCCACAACAGAAGGAGACACGCATGGCAGCACAACAGCAACAGGCGCAGGAACGCGCTCTGGTGGAGGAAGCGCTACACATCGGGCCGCAAACCGACAGGCGCCGCTTTTTCGTGTCAGCTGCGGCCTTCGGCGCAGCGGCCGCATCACCGGCCCTGGCGCAGGCCCAGGCCGCACCGGCCGTATCACCAGCAGCGACACCCGCAACAGCACCGCCGCGCAAGGTGCTGTTGAAAGACGACTCGCGGCTGCTCAACATCGGCGCCACCGTGCGCAGCGGCAACTACTGGGACTTCAGCACCTACATCACGCCTGTCGAAGAATTCTTCGTTCGCAACCACTATCCGACGCCGCTGGTGGAAGCCAAGCCCGTGCTTGACCCCAAGCAGTGGCGCATGAAAATCCACGGCAACGCCGTGGAACGCAGCCTCGACATCGGCTATGAAGACCTGCTGAAGATGCCGTCACGCACCGTGATTGCGACGATGGAGTGCCACGGCAACGGCCGCACCCTGTTCTGGGAGCAGCAAGACCAGATGCAGGTGGCGGGCGGCAACTGGGGGCTGGGTGCCATCGGCCAGGCCGAATGGCAGATGGTTCCGCTGTCGCACATCTTCGGCCTGGTCGGCCTGAAGCGGGATGCGAAGTCGGCGTTGTTCTGGTCGGGCGTTGACGGCGGCGACATGGGCCGGCCGATGCCGGTGGCCGACATCCTGGCGCGCGCCGACGACATCGGCATCTGCTTCAAGATGAACGGCAACCCGCTGACGGCCGATCACGGCGCACCGGTGCGCATGGTTGTGCCCGGCTGGGGTGGCACCGCATCGACCAAGTGGGTCACCGAAATCCGCCTGGACAACCACCAGCACTGGGTGCGACTGAACACGCGCGGCGAGGTCTACGTCGGGCCGACTTACCCAGCCCCGGCGGTAGGCCCGACTGACGAATTCATCGGCGGCATCACGGCGGCCGACGTGAAGGGCCCGATGGTCACCTGGATGCCGATCAAGACGCTCATCACGGTGCCGATGGTGCTGGAGAAAAGCCCATCGGTGCCGGTGAACTACCCGCTGAAAAAAGGTGAGTGGCCGCGCATGAGCGCCGGGCGGCAACTGGTGCGCGGCTACGCATGGGCACCGCAGTACGGCATTCGTGACGTGGAGTACCGCGTCGATGGCGGCGGCTGGCAGCGCGCGCAAATCCAGGGCCCCAACCTGGGCCGGTACACCTGGGTGCGGTTTGACTTTCCGTGGGACGCCCGGCCCGGCGACCACGTCATCGAGACGCGCGGCATCGACACGGCAGGCAACGTGCAGCCGGAAACCGTGCCCTTTAACCAGTACGGTATGGCCAACAGCGCGATACCCAAGTTCCGCATTCGCGTTGCATGAGGGTCTTGACTGCAAGAACAGCCGCTGCCGCGGCTGCGTTGGCTTCCGGCATGGCCCTGCCCGTCACTGCCGCCGCCCAGGATGCGCCTGCAGCACCCGCAGGCGCAAGCCCGCAGGTGTTGCAGGGTGCCCGGCTTTACCAGCAACACTGCGCGCTGTGCCACGGCCAGAAGGGGCGCGATGCTGTGGCCTTTCCGCGCCCGATATGGGGGCCGGGCCACGACATCGCAAAATTTGCCACCGCCAAGGGCCTGTTCGAATACGTGCAGTTGCTGATGCCTTTTGACAACCCCGCAAAGATCGATGACGCCGCAAAGACCGCGGTGGTGGCCTACATGCTGGTGCGCAACGGCAGCCTGAAGCCCGAAGGCTCATTGCCTGGCGGAGGCGACCCGACCGCCATCAAATAACGCAGCAAATGAACACCCTGAGTGGTGCCTGCTGATGTGTGGGCCCGCTGTGTAGCAGCGCACAGACGCCTGATCGGACCACCCTTTCAGCGGTGGATGTGCAGGAAGCAATCGGCACTGCCATGCGCAACGCTCGAACAGCCGACTGAGCTTGTATTTCCGATCGCCCTGAGGCTGTCGAAGGGCGTGCTGTACCAGCAGCGACAGGGCTTCCTTCGACAGGCTCAGAGGCTGAGAGTTTTTCGAGCGTGCCCGAGAGGCGCGTCAAAACGTGCCCAATCCAGGCGCAAAGCACAGCCATAGCCCGGCTATGGCGAGCATT
>JAYUPP010000533.1:0-6103 GCA_043760045.1 Betaproteobacteria bacterium | reverse complement strand
ATCAACAGCGGAATCTTCTTGTTGCGGAAGTAGTCGTCGCGCTGCATTTCGCCCGCCACATGCTGCATCTCTTCCAGGCTCGGGGTGATCAGGCCACTCAGGCCAATGATGTCGGCGCCTTCCACCTTGGCTTTGGCCAGGATGTCCTGGCAGGCCACCATCACGCCCATGTTCACCACCTCGAAGTTGTTGCACTGAAGCACCACGGTGACGATGTTCTTGCCGATGTCGTGCACGTCGCCCTTCACGGTGGCAATCACGATCTTGCCTTTGGCTTTGGCCTCACCGCCGCCTTCAATCAGCAGCTTCTTTTCTTCTTCGATGTAAGGCAGCAGGTGTGCCACCGCGCTTTTCATCACACGCGCGCTTTTCACCACCTGCGGCAAAAACATCTTGCCCTGGCCGAACAGGTCGCCCACCACGTTCATGCCGGCCATCAGCGGGCCTTCAATCACATGCAAAGGCCGGCCAGCCGTGGCCTTGATGGCCTGCCAGGCTTCTTCGGTGTCTTGCGTGATGAATTCGGTGATGCCGTGCACCAGCGCGTGGCTCAAACGCATGTTCACGTCGTTTGCACGCCAGGCCAGCCGCGCGCTGTCGTCCTTGGCCAGGCCTTTGGCGTTTTCAGCCACTTCCACCAGGCGGTCGCCAGCGTCAGGGCGGCGGTTCAGCACCACGTCCTCCACACGTTCGCGCAGGTCGGGTTCGAGGTCGTCATAGACACCCACCATGCCGGCGTTGACGATGCCCATGTCCAGGCCGGCTTTGATGGCGTGGTACAGAAAAACGGTGTGGATGGCCTCACGCACCGGGTCGTTGCCGCGGAAGCTGAAGCTCACGTTGCTGACACCGCCCGAGACCTTGGCGCCGGGCAGGTGCTGCTTGATCCATGCGGTCGCGTTGATGAAGTCCACCGCGTAGTTGTTGTGTTCTTCAATGCCTGTTGCGATGGCGAAAATGTTGGGGTCGAAGATGATGTCTTCGGCCGGAAAACCAATCTCGTCCACCAGGACGCGGTAGGCGCGCTGGCAAATCTGTGTCTTGCGCTCAAAGGTGTCGGCCTGGCCTTTTTCGTCAAAAGCCATCACCACGGTGGCCGCGCCATAACGCCGCACCAGTGTGGCCTGGCGTTTGAACTCGGCCTCGCCTTCCTTCAGGCTGATGCTGTTGACGATGCCCTTGCCCTGGATGCACTTCAGGCCGGTTTCAATGACGCTCCACTTGCTGCTGTCGATCATGATCGGCACACGCGCAATTTCCGGCTCGCCGGCGATCAGCTTCAGAAAACGGTCCATGGCGGCGGCGCTGTCCAGCATCGCTTCGTCCATGTTGATGTCGATCACCTGGGCGCCGTTTTCCACCTGCTGGCGTGCCACGGCCAGCGCGTCTTCATAACGGCCTTCGAGAATCATCTTGGCGAAGGCGCGGCTGCCGGTGACGTTGGTGCGCTCGCCAATGTTGACGAACAGGCTGCCGGTCGTTATGGCCACCGGTTCCAGGCCGGCCAGCCGCATTGCAGGTGGCATGGTGGCCAGGTTTTGCGCTTCGGTCATCGGGTCTCACCCAGTTCAGGCTGTGGGTGAGCGCCGTTGTTGCCGGCGCAGCCGCAAGGCTGCAGCGCCGTCACCCAAGCCTGGTGGCGCTGGTGTGAACCACGCCCTTGCATCGCTCCTTGGGGGAAGTGGCATTTTAGAGGGCCGACCGATAAACTGCCTTCATGAACCATTTCGTTGCGGAGCCCCTCGTGGGTTATGCACTCAAAAAGCAGCGCATGACTGCGCAAGAGTTTTTGGAATGGGATGAAACCCTCACCCAAGGACGCTACGAATTTGTACGCGGTGAAGTGTTCATGATGAACGGTAGCGTTGACCGCAATTTCACAGTGGGCCTGAACTTGATGGTGACTTTGCGCCAGCACCTGCGCGGCACGGGCTGCCGCGTCTACGGCCTGGATGTCAAACTGCGCGTTGAAGCCGCCGACTGCTTTTTCTACCCCGACCTGATGGTCACTTGCAGCACCGCCGACGCCGCCAGCCGCAAGATGAAACGCGATCCGGTGCTGGTGGTTGAAGTGTTGTCACCTGCCACGGCCGCCTTTGATCGCGGCGACAAATTTGCCGACTACCGCCAACTGCCCAGCTTGGTCGAATATCTGCTGGTGGACGTGAACAAGCGCCGTTGCGACCTGCACCGCAAGGGCGCTGACGGCTTGTGGGTGCTGCACCCCACGCGGCTTGATGAAGCGCTGGTGCTGGCCAGCGTGGCGTTGACGGTGCCCGCTGCAGACCTGTGGGCTGAACTGGAACCCGACGACGCCCCGGCTGAAGAGGTTCACCCGCCTTCAGCGGCTGTGTGAAGTCAGCCGCGCCAGCGCCCCCGCCGCACTGATGCCCAGCCCGGCGTTGTGCGCCCCGGCCGGTGCCGGGTCGGGCCGCGCCTCGTCCAGCCCGGCGGCTGCGTCTTGCGGCAGCGCGGCCAGGCTCTGGCCACCGAGCCGCATCGCAACCCCCACGGTCAGAATGTCGATTACCAGCAGGTGCAAGATGCGGCTGACCATCGGCAGCTGCGTTGTCACGTCTTCCACGTCGTCAACGATCAGCGCCACGTCGGCCTTGCGTGTCAGCGGGCTTTGGCTGGCGGTGATGGCCACCACCGCCGCGCCGCGTTCGTGGGCCTTGTCGGCCACTGCCAGCAGCGGGTCTACCGCGCCGCTGCTGCTGATGATGACCACCACATCGGTTGCGCGCAGCACGTTGGCGGCCAGCAGCTGCAGGGGCGGGTCGGTGTAGCTGGCACTGGGCACGCCGAAGCGCAAGAACTTGAACTGCGCGTCATGGGCCACCACGCCGTAGTGGCCGACCGCGAAGAAGTCCACCCGCTGCGCGCCGGCCAGCAGTTCGATGGCACGCGCCAGCGCGTCGCGGTTGAGCTGGTCGCGCACCTGCAGAATGGCGCCGGCGGTGTTGCCGAGCACCTTCACGGCCAGTTCCAGCGTGTTGTCGTCGCCGGTCACCTGGGTGTGGGTCAGCGGCGCCGTGGCCGACAGGGTAGAAGCCAGGCGCAGCTTGAAGTCAGACAGGCCCTCGCAGCCCAGGCTGCGGCAGAAGCGGATGACGGTGGGCTGGCTGACTTTTGAGGCCCGTGCAATCTCGGCTATCGGGTCGCCGAGCGCCGAACGCGGATGCGCCAACACATGGTCGGCCACCCGTTTTTCAGCCGGCGACAGGCCTTCGCGTGCACGCTGTATGCGCCCGAGCAACGCCGAGCCGTGGTCGTCGGACAGGCTTTTCAACTGCGTCGCCAAAATGACCGAGGCACCCATGAAGGTGGCGTTCTCAGCCGTGATCACATAGGTGGGTATGCGCTGCAGATAGCCTGAAAAGCGGCCTTTGTCTTCAAACCGGGCGCGGAATGGCGAACGGTCAAAGTACGTGCCCAGGCGCGGCACGATGCCGCCGCCGATGTAGACGCCGCTCAACGCGCCCAGCGTCACCGCCAGGTTGCTGGCCGCCGTGCCCAGCACGGCACAGAAAGTCTGCAAGGTGGCCATGCAGTGCGGGCAGCTACCCGCGAGGGCACGGCGTGTGATCTCGGGCGCGGGCAGCGGCGCCGCTGCCGCGCCCGCGCGTTCACGCAGGGCGCTGTAAATCAGCTCGATGCCGGGGCCCGACAACAAGCGTTCGAATGAAAAGTGCGGGTGCAGCCGCTGGCCGTGGCGCAATATGGCGTGCTCACGTTCATCGCGCGGCGCAAAGCTGCAGTGGCCGCCTTCGGTGCCCAGCGCGATGTAGCCCTCGGCTGCCGGAATCAAGCCGCTGACCCCCAGGCCAGAGCCGGCCCCCAGCAGCCCCAGCACGCTGCGCTCGCGTGCCACGCCGCCACCCACCTGGCGCCGCTGGTGGGCGCCCAGGCGCGGCAGCGCCATCGCCAGCGCAGTGAAGTCGTTCACCACCACCAGCGAACTGAAGCCCAGCTGCTGGCGCATCTGCTCGATGGAAAACTGCCAGTGGTAATTTGTCATGCGCACCGCGTCGCCCTCCACCGGGTTGGCGATGGCGATGGCGGCGTGTTCGATGTGCGGCACCGAGCTGCGGGGCAGGCCGTGCAAGTAAGCCAACACGGCAGCGGCAAAGTCGGTGTGGTCTGCGCAGCGCAGGCTGGCGGTGTGCGTGAAGGTGCCCGGCGCCGTTTCAACTGTGAAGCGGGCGTAAGTGCCGCCGATGTCGGCCAGCAGTCGCGGGGTTTCAAACGGCGTCATGGGCGGGGCTGACGGTGCCGCTGGCAGCGGACAGGCCTGCATTGTGCGTGAGCTTGGTGTGCAAAACTGCCGCGCTGTGCCGTACCTCAACTACAAAAATTT
This sequence comes from Betaproteobacteria bacterium, assembly GCA_043760045.1. Classification (GTDB taxonomy): domain Bacteria; phylum Pseudomonadota; class Gammaproteobacteria; order Burkholderiales; family Burkholderiaceae_C; genus Rubrivivax. The sequence continues at coordinate 1,743 of JAYUPP010000533.1, read as the reverse complement.
GGAAGGCACAACGCTCTTTGCCGTGGCGTCCAAAGAGCCAGTGAGCGCAAACCGGTGCCGTGCCGATTGTTCGGCGCGCGTAGTTTTGTTACCGTCTGCCGTCGTTCAAAGGCACCGCGTACAAGCGTCAGGTGGGGCAGGATCATTCGGATGGCAGTGGATATAACAACAGCGCAAAGCAGCGCTCAGGGGCCACTGGCGGGCGCCAGTTCAACCGCAGCCCGTGCTGGCGGGCCCCCGCATCTGCCTTGGCTGGTGGCCGACATCGGCGGCACCAACGCCCGTTTTGGCTGGTTGAGCCAACTCGGCCCGGTGCAGCATGTGCAGACCCTGCGCGCCGCCGACCATGCCGGGCCGGCAGCAGCCGCGCGCACCTACTTGCTTTACCTGCAACAACTGCAGGGCGCGGCCTATCAACCGCCCCAGGCTGCCGCATTTGCGGTGGCCACGGCGCCGGACGGCGACCAGGTTCGCTTCACCAACAACAGCGGCTGGGCGTTTTCGCGCCAGGCCACCTGCGTCGAACTTGAACTGCAGGAACTGCTGATCCTGAACGACTTTGAGGCCTTGGCACTGTCGTTGCCGCGTCTGGGCCCGGGTCAGTTGCGCAGCTGGGGTGGTGCCACTGCCGCGCCGCCGCATGCTTGGCAGACCTTGGCCGTCATCGGCCCCGGCACCGGCCTGGGGGTGGCCGGCATCGTGCCCACGCGCCACGGCTGGGTGGCGATACCGGGCGAAGGGGGCCACGCCACACTGTCGGCGGCCGATGACTTCGAAGCCGAACTGCTGCGCTGCGTGCGCCAGCATCACGCGCACGTGTCGGCCGAGCGTCTGCTGTCGGGCATCGGCCTGCCGGTGCTGCACAGTGCCGTGGCGGCTGTGCTCGGGCAAGCGGCGCCGGCCTTGACGCCCGAAGCGGTGGTTCAGCGTGGGCTGGCCGGCACCGACGCCGTGTGCTCGCGCAGCCTGGACACCTTCTGCGCACTGCTGGGCGGTTTTGCCGGCAACGTGGCGCTGACCATGGGCGCGCGCGGTGGGGTTTACATCGGCGGCGGCATCGTGCCGCGCCTGGGCGAACGTTTCTTTTTGTCGAATTTCCGCCAGCGCTTTGAAGCCAAGGGCCGCTTTCAGCCTTACCTGCAAGCCGTGCCCACTTCGTTGATTACCGACACCCAGGCCGCGCTGGGTGGCGCTGCGCTGGCGCTGGAACAGCACGGCTTCTGAGGCGCCTGTTTGGGGCGTGCGAAGCGTGGGCTGCGACACGCCGCGACGGCGTTGCCGCTGCCCACCCTTGTGCAAATGGGGCGACTTTCCGGCAAAAACACTGTCAACCGCTGGTCGCCGCAATCGTTTGCCTTGGACTGGCGACACTTCGTTTCCTGAAGAAACGGGAAGCGGCAACCAGTGCAAGGGCGTCAAGTCCCGGCATTTTCCCCACCTCAAACCCGAAAGATCCTGATGAACAAGCTCCTGACCGCCCTCGTCCTGGCCGCCTTCGCTGCCACCACCGCCCACGCTGCCGATGCCAAAAAGCCTGCTGCTGCCCCGGCCGTTGCCGCGGCGGCTGCTGCTGCCCCGGCTGCCGACAAGGCTGCCCCGGCCAAGAAGGCCATGAAAAAGGCCAAAAAAGCCAAGAAAGCCGCTTAACCCGACTTTGTCAATTTCCCAGTCACTTTTGGCCCTAGGCCGCCGTAAACCCTTGTCACCATTGGGTTTCAATGCGATGGTGAAATGTAGTGCCAT
>JAYUPP010000532.1:0-6112 GCA_043760045.1 Betaproteobacteria bacterium | reverse complement strand
AGAATCGGCGTGCATACGCACGTTCATCCCTTGTCAAGGAGTCAGCGCATGGATACCAGCCCCAAAGAAATGCCAGATCTTTTTGCCCAACTGGGATTGCCTTCGTCACCGGAAGACATCGACGCCTTCATTCAGCGTCACCGGCCACTGGACGACAAGTTCCGGCTCGCTGAAGCACCGATATGGACTGCCAGCCAGGCCAGTTTTCTGCAAGAAAAACTGCGCGAAGACAGCGACTGGGTGATGCTGATCGACCGCCTCAGTGCCCAACTGCGTGCGCACCCCGACACCGCCAGCCTGCCGCAGGCCAGTGCCCTGGCAGCGCCGGTGGGTGAAGGCCATGTGGCCGCCGCCCGGCGCTACAGCGAAGCCGAACAGGACTTTGTGGCCAGCCACGACGTCACCGCCGAGGCCCGCGCTGCGGCGCCAAAAACAGCGGACGAAGCGCAAGCGCTGCAGGCGGCGCAGCGCAAAGGCGCAGCGCCGGCACGCTGAAGGGGTCATCCTGCCCAAGGGCCCGGCAGGCTGGGTCGGCGCGACGCTGGCAGTGCGTCAAGCCGGCACAACCGGCCGCCAGCGCCGGCGCACAACCAGGGTTTTGCCCAGGTATCTGCCCCAGGTCTCTATGAACATGATTGCTTATGTGCGCTGGGCCACATGGCGGCTCGCCGCGTCCCAATCAGCCCTTACGGAGACCACCCTCGATGCAAAAAAGCCTGCACATCAATGCCGACAAGTGCACCGGCTGCCTTCAGTGCGAAATGGCCTGTTCTTTTGAGAACTACGGCGTGTTTGCGCCGGCCAAGTCGCGCATCAAGGTCTTTGACTTCCATGACACCGGCAAAAAAGTGCCCTACACCTGCACCCAGTGCGACGAAGCCTGGTGCCTGCACGCCTGCCCCGTGGAAGCCATCACCATCGACAAGATGACGGGCGCCAAGGTGGTGAACGACGCCACTTGCGTGGGCTGCAAGGTCTGCACCATCAGCTGCCCCTTCGGCACCATCAACTATGTGCAGGAAACCGGCAAGGTGCAGAAATGCGACCTGTGCGGCGGCGACCCGGCTTGCGCCACCGCCTGCCCCACCGGCGCCATCACTTACGTTGACGCCAACTGGACCGGCATCGACAAGATGAAGTCCTGGGCCGACAAGCTGGGCAACCAGGCGTCAGTCTGAAAAGCAGCCTGACCGCGCCACCAAATATTTAAGGAGCACACACATGTCTTGGGCAGGAAAAATCCTCCGCGTCAATCTCACCACCGGCAGCGTCAAGAGCGAGCCGCTGAACATGACCTGGGCACGCGACTACCTCGGTTCGCGTGGCCTGGCCACCAAATACATCGTCGAAGAAGTCGACCCCAAGGTTGACGCCCTGTCGGCCGGCAACAAGGTCATCTGGGCCACCGGCCCGCTCACCGGCACCATGGCCAGCACCGGTGGCCGCTACACGGTGGTCACCAAAAGCCCGCTCACGGGCGCCATCGCCTGCAGCAACAGCGGCGGTTACTGGGGTGCCGAGCTGAAAATGGCCGGCTGGGACATGGTGATTTTTGAAGGCGCTTCGGCCAAGCCGGTGTACTTGAGCATCGTGGACGATGTGGCCGAGTTGAAAGACGCAGCCCACTTGTGGGGCAAAACGGTGTTCGAAACCGAGGCGCTGCTCAAAACCAGCCACCAAGACCCGCTGGCCAAGGTGTCGAGCATCGGTGGTGCGGGCGAAAACAAGGTGCTGTTTGCGGCCGTGGTGAACGACCTGCACCGCGCGGCCGGCCGCTCGGGCGTGGGCGCGGTGATGGGCAGCAAGCTGCTGAAGGCCATCATCGTGCGCGGCACCAAGGGGGTGGCCAACATCGCCGACCCCAAAGAATTCATGCGCGTCACCTTCGAGAAAAAGAAGATCCTGGCCGACAACGCCGTCACCGGCCAGGGCCTGCCCACTTACGGCACCCAAGTGCTGATGAACGTCATCAACGAAATGGGTGCGCTGCCCACGCGCAACCACCGCGACGTGGCTTTTGAAGGCGCCAAAGACATTTCAGCCGAAGCGATGGCCACGCCGCGTGCCACCGACGGCAAAAAACCCCTGGTCACCAACCAGGCGTGTTTTGGCTGCACCATCGCCTGCGGCCGCATCCAGAAAATCGACCAAGGCCACTTCACGGTGGCCAACAAGCCGCAATATTGGGGCGCATCGGGCGGTCTGGAATACGAAGCCGCCTGGGCGCTGGGTGCGGCCAACGGCGTGAAAGACCTGGAGGCGCTGCAATACGCCAACGTCTTGTGCAACGAACACGGCATGGACCCCATCAGCTTCGGTGCCACCGTGGGCGCCGTGATGGAGCTCTACGACATGGGCGTGCTGACGCAAGAGCAGCTGGGCATCGACGCCAAATTCGGCAGTGCCCAAGCACTGGCTCACTTCGTTGAAATCACCGCCAAGGGCGAAGGTTTTGGCAAGGAAATCGGCCAGGGCAGTGCACGGCTGTGTAAAAAATACGGTCACCCCGGCCTGAGCATGACCGTCAAGAGCCAGGAATTCCCGGCCTATGACGCGCGCGGCATCCAGGGCATGGGCCTGACCTACGCCACCAGCAACCGCGGTGCCTGCCATTTGCGCAGCTACACGGTTGCCTCAGAGGTACTCGGCATACCGGTGAAAACCGACCCGCTGTCGGCCGAAGGCAAGCCCGAACTGGTGATTGCTTTCCAGGACGCCACGGCAGCTTTTGACAGCGCCGGCATCTGCATCTTCACCAGTTTTGCCTGGGGTCTGGCCGACGTGGCGCCGCAAGTGGCGGCTGCCTGCGGGCCGGAATTCACGCTCGAGAACATGGCCAAGATCGGCGAGCGCATCTGGAACATGGAACGCGACTTCAACAACCGCGCCGGCTTCACCAGCAAAGACGACACCCTGCCCCCGCGCCTTTTGAACGAGGCGGCAAAAACCGGCCCGGCCAAGGGCCTGGTGAGCAAGCTGCCCGAGATGCTGCCCAAGTACTACGCGGCACGCGGCTGGGACGCTGACGGCATGCTCAAGGCCGACACGCGCGCCCGCCTGGGCCTGTAAGGCGGCACACCACACCTGGGCCTGAAAGGTCAGCGTCCAGGGTCTGCACCTTCAACAAGGCGGTTGCTGGCAACCGCCTTTTTTCATTGTCTGGGGACTTCCGTATGAAACACATCATCCTGGGCGCCGGCCCTGCGGGCGTGATTGCCGCAGAAACCATCCGCAAACACGCGCCACTCGACACGGTGGTGCTGATCGGCGACGAGCCCGAGGCGCCCTATTCGCGCATGGCCATTCCTTACCTGCTGATGGGCAACGTGGGCGAGTCTGGCACCCACCTGCGGCACGGCGCCGACCACTTTCAAAAGCTGCGCATCCAGCTGCTGCACGGGCGCGCCAGCCGGCTGGACACCGCAGCGCAAACCGTGACCTTGCAAGACGGCAGCAGCCACAGTTATGACAAGCTGCTGATTGCCACCGGCTCATCACCCGCCACGCCACCGATACCGGGCGTGGACGGCCCCGGCGTGCACAACTGCTGGACGCTGGCCGATGCACGCGCCATCCAGGCATTGGCAACGCCTAACGCGCGTGTGGTGCAGATGGGTGCCGGCTTCATCGGCTGCATCATTCTGGAAGCCCTGGCCGCACGCGGCGTGAAGCTCACCGTGGTGGAAATGGGCGACCGCATGGTGCCGCGCATGATGGGCGTTATTGCCGGCGGCATGATCAAAGAGTGGTGCGAGAAAAAAGGCGTGGCCGTGCACACCGGCGCCAAGGTGACGCAGATCGAGCGCAGCAGCGCTGCTGCCACAACCCCAGCCACAACCCCAGCCACAACCCCAGCCACAACCCCGGGCACAACCCCAGCCACAACCCCGGGCACAGCGCCGATGCGCGTGCACCTGTCCACCGGCGGTGTGATTGATGCCGACCTCGTGATCAGTGCCACCGGTGTCAAGCCCAATATCGGGTTTTTGGAAAACAGCGGCGTGCGCTGCCTGCAAGGTGTGCTGACTGACGAGCACATGCACACCACCGCCCACGGCGTGTATGCCGCCGGTGATTGCGCCGAAGCCTTCGACAAGATCAGCGGCACCACCATCGTCAGCGCCATCCAGCCCAATGCCGCCGACCAGGCGCGGGTGGCGGCACTGAACATGGTGGGCCAGCAGGCCACCCTGCCCGGCGTGACGCAGATCAACGTGCTGGACACGCTGGGCCTCATTTCCACCAGCTTCGGCAAGTGGTACGGCGTGCCCGGCGGGCAAAGTGCGCAGGTCACTGACGAAGCGCAAAACCGCCACCTGAGCCTGCAGTTCAGCGGCGACCAGCTCGTCGGCTGCAACAGCATCGGCTGGACCGACCACGTGGGCGTGATGCGCGGGCTGGTGGAAGGCGGCGTGCACCTGGGAAGCTGGAAAGACAAACTGCTGGACGACCCGACGCAGCTGATGAAGGCGTACCTGGCCTGTGCGCAGGCGCAAAGCGCGTTTGCCCATGTCTGATGCCGCAGCCGCAACCGGCGCCGCTGTCGCACCTGCGGCTGCGGCTGCACCCGCAGCACCCGGCGCCACCATCGAGATCACCTTCAAGCTCTACGCCAGCCTCACCGAGCACCTGCCGCCGCAGCACCGCACCAGCAATTACATGCAACTGCAGATTGCACCCAACGCCACCATCCTGCAGATCATCGAGCCCTTTGCGCTGCCGATGAAACTGGTGCATTTGGTGCTGATCAACGGCCACTTTGTGGCGCCCGCAGACCGCGCCACACGCACGCTGGTGCACGGTGACGTGCTGGCCATCTGGCCGCCGGTGGCGGGTGGATGATGGGGGTGATGGCTTGGTCGGGCTGTATCCGTCCCTTGCTGGGAGAGGGCACCAAACCCTTGTGCCGTGATGCCCACTGAAATTGCCGAACAGTTCGAACGCGAGTACGGCTGCACCACCACCGAGTGGCTGCGCTGGCTGCCCGGCGCCGTGCGCGACTGCCCTTTGCAGCAGCCCAGCGCTGAAAGTGCCGTTGCAAACATTGACAGTGGGCACCTGAACTTGCACTGGGACGTGCTGCCGCCAAGGCGCATCGCGCTGCTCAGCATGCCCCGGTTGCAGGTGCGTTTTCAGTTTGTTGCCACCCCCGCGCCAGCGCGGCAGGTGTTCATGCGCTACTTCGATCTCTACATGCAGCGCGGCGGGGGCTGACGAAACAAGTGTGCGACACGCGGCCGGGCCTGTTTTACTCCGCAGCGCAACCCGCTGCCACGGCCACCACCGCCCGCACAGGCACGGGTTCGGGCACCGCATAGCCGTAACGCACGGCGGTCAGTTCGGCCAGGATGCTGACGGCAATTTCGGCCGGTGTGCGGGCACCGTTTTTCAGGCCCACCGGGCCGTGCAGGCGCGCCAGTTGCGTGTCACTGATGTTGAAGTGCTCTTGCAAGCGTTCTTTGCGTTTGCTCTGGTTCAAACGCGAACCGATGGCGCCGACATAGAAGGCCGGTGAACGCAGCGCTTCCATCAAGGCCAGATCATCCAGCTTGGGGTCGTGCGTGAGTGCGATCACCGCCGTGTGGCCGTCGGGTTTCATCTCGGTCACGGTGTCGTCGGGCATGGTGCGCAGCAGGGTGGCGCCGGGCACATCGAAGCCGCTGGCGTATTCATCACGCGGGTCGCACACCAGCACCTGGTAACCCAGTGCCTGCGCCATCTGCGCCACGTATTGCGTCATCTGGCCGGCGCCGATCAGCAGCAAGCGCCAACTCGGGCCGTGGTGGGTGGTCAGCGTGTGCTCCGTCAGCAGCAGTTCATCGGCAAGGCCGGCGTCCTGCAATTGAACCTGCCCGCTGGCCAGGGTCAACACACGCCGCACGCGCTGGCCCTGTTGCAGCCGCTGCAGCAGCGCCTGCAACTGCGTGTGTGGCAGCACCGGTTCCAGCACCAGTTCGATCAAGCCGCCGCACGGCAGGCCGAAGCGGTGCGCCGCGTCGGCGTCGATGCCATAACGCAGCACTTGGGGCACACCGGCGGCCAACACACCACCCCGCGCCTTGTCGATCAAGTCGTCTTCGATGCAACCGCCCGACACCGAACCGACCACCAC
>JAYUPP010000531.1:0-6122 GCA_043760045.1 Betaproteobacteria bacterium | reverse complement strand
GCATGGCGCGCAGATTTTTCAACACCGCAACGGCGGGCACAAAGCTGTACAAACCCCATTCCAGTTGCACCAGCGGCTGGTCACCGAACTGCACGCGTTGCACGCTGGCGCTGGCACCGGTGCCCAAGACGTAGCGGAAGGTGTGTGTTTCACCCTGCTGCGGCACACGCAAAAACGGGTCGGCCTGTGCCGAAGACACCCCCGTGTTGTTGCCGCCCGCCAGCCAGCGCTGGATGGTTTCAAACTGCTCGGCCAGGCTGGCGCAGTAGGCCATGAACACGACACCGCGCTCGCTGTCCAGGTCGGCCGTGTTTTGGTCGCCATAGGACATGCCGCGGCGCAAGATGCGCGGCGTGTAGGCCCTGCCGTCGCGGGGGTTGGCGCGCCGGATGTGCGAATGCAATGGGCAGGTGTTGCTGTGGGCGTGGTCGCCTGTGAAGTCGAAGTCGTTGGGGCCTTTGCTGTCCGCTTTCAGCGGCACGGGTGCGGCGCCGTTTTTGGGCCGGCCCATCATGCGGGCCAGCGCCAGCTCACGTTCGTCAGCGCCCAGCTTTTGCAAGCTGTCGTGCAGATGCGCGACGTGCTGGCGCAGCTTGCGCACCACCAAAAAACTGCCGTTGTGCAGCAGGGTGTCGAGCGCCTGGGGGGGCTTGTCGCCTCGGTCGTTGGCATAACCCAGCAGCAGCTCGCCGGCGCTGACCAGATCACCCGGCGCCACGGGGTCGGTGCTGGGCGGTAACTCGTTGATGACCGGTTGGCTGATGCCGTCAACAAAACCAAAGTGCCCCACCACGCTGGAAGCGCCCGCAGCACTGTTGCGAAAGCCGCGGGTGGCTTGCACGGCCAGCACACGCAGGCCGCTGTGCTCGGCGCGCAACTCATCAATGCGCGACGCCAGCCGGGGGTGCAGGCCTGATTCCACCCGCTCCTTGTCAGACAGGCGCAGTTGCAGCAGCACATGCACCGTTTTCAGGTCCACACGGTGGCCCTGCTTTTCCAGGCCATAGAGCAAGGGGCGTGGCCAGTGGTCGGGGTGGTTGCCACGCACATCACCCAGCAAGCCGCAGCGTGCTTCCATGCCGTCCACAAAAGCTTGCGGCAGCGCGGCCAGGCGCTGCGGGTGCACGTCCAGCGCTTGCAGGCCGGCGTGGGTGAAAGCCACCAAGTGGCCGATGCCCTCGCCCTGCACGGGAGCAGCGCAAGCGTCGGCCAGGCTGCTGATGCAGGCCAGAGCAAGGGCCTGATGAGCCACCCGCAGCAGCACCACACAACCGTGGGTGACGGCTTCGTGACGGGCCAGCATGTGCGACTGCAGGGCTGCGTGGGGGACTGCGCTGGCCGGCGTTGCGAGCGGTTTTGTATCGATAAACGGCTGGATCAGTTCAAGCTCGTCGGCAAAACCAGCGGCCACATCCACCCATTGCTGAGGCTTTGGAACCTTGGTATCAAGTCCGGCCATCACCGCGCGCGAGCCTTTGAGAATGGCGCAGGCAAAGCGCTTCAAGATGAAGTACTCGGCTTCTTCGTTGTTTTTGTTGACTGTGTCCTTTTCAAAATAGACCGACAAACGGTGCAGGCCTTTCAGGGTGCGCAGCGGCAGCGCCAAGGCCCCAATAAGGTCATTGTTCACTTTGGCAAACGCCGCAAGATTGCGCTGCGCTGCGGTGGGCAGCGCCCACTGCGCCATGTCCAGGTCGCTGGCCTTGCCATCACGCTGCAAAGTTTCCAGCTTCGCCAGGTAGGCCTGATCGGTCAACGTGGCCGACGAGTCGGTGTAAAAAAGCCCGCCTTCGATTTCGTGTTTGCGCACCCAGTGGCTGTAGGTGTCGACATCGGTTCTGTCGGAACGCCGGTAGCCCACCGTGTGGCACAGCAACAAGTCCAGCAGCGTGCCGATGTCGCGGTAAATGACCCGCATATACGGCTCCCAGCCGCCGTCGAAAGTGACGTTCAGCGACAGCTGCCAAATGCCGTCGGGCGGTTGTTCAGCGGCCGGTGCACCCGGCACCGGCGGCACGATGCAATACCTGAAACCGTGGATGATGCCGAACTGCCCCACCGCGTCGCCAAACACGGGCGGCATCAGTTCTGATTCACGCACGTTGCGGCGCGCCGCCTGCAAGCCGTCCAGCACCTTGTGCAAGCGTTCGCGGTAGCTGATGGGCTCAAAACAATTCACCATCCCGGTCTTGATGGGCGCCAGCAAATTCAGGTTGGTCATGCCGGCCAGGCCGGTGCTGCTTTTGCGTGTTTCAGTGTTGTTCATGGTTCACCACTTTGCAGTTAGCTTTTTTTGCAGACGCTCAGCGGGCCGCACCTGCTGGCGCAATGGCCTTCTTCTCCAGCTGCGACAACGCCAGCTCGCGGCTTTTCACGGCCCAGTACAGCGCAAAGGTCCACACAGCAGCCGCTTCCACAAAAAACACCCAGCCCGCCGGGCGGCTGAACGGCATCGACGGCAGCGCCAACACCCCGCCCACCAGCAGGCAGGCCAGCATCAGCAAAGCGATGCTGCGGTAGGTGCGCCGGTACAGCGCTGCGTCACCCTGGCTGGCCGGCAAATAGGCCAGCGTCTTGGACGCGCAAAACCAGACCACGGCGGCCAGCAACACAAACATCAACACCGCAGCCGAGTAATGGATGCGCCAGGGCGCCGGGCCTTCGGCCAACTGGCGCACGGCCGGGCATGACACAAAAAGTTGCTGCAATCCTGGGTGTAAGGCCGCGTCATCCAGCGACAGGCGCTCCGGGAAGATCGCCACCAGCGCCGCGCAGACACCGGCGCCGTTGAGCAGCAGGTTCTCAAGCGCTGTGAAGCCCTTGTAGGCGTACAAGCCCACCGCGATGGCAAACAAAAAGCCCACAAACCAGGTGCGCATCGGGAAGCTGGCGCATTGCTCGGCCGTGGCAGCAAAGAAGTAGGCGCTCATCGACGGCTGCAGGGGCAGGCCGTAACGCAGCTTGCCGTAAAAGTACAGCACCAGTGGAAACGCAAAAGCCAGCAAGGCCAGGCCCGCGCGCAGCGAAAAGTAGGTGCTGGAAAAGTGCGCCAGGAGCTGCGCCGTGCTGGGTTGCCCGGGCAGATGATTGGAGGTGTCCATGCGGTGCCGTCCCCTGCTGCCGGCGGTGTGGCGGCCCAGTGCAGGGCATCTTAGTTTTCACTGCGCTTTTGGCATCCTCAACACAGTGGACAGGCCCCACCCCCTCACACCACAAACACCTTCCCCGGATTCATGATGTTCAGCGGGTCCAGCGCCTGTTTGATGCTGCGCATCACGGCCACCGCGCCCGCGCCGGCTTCTTCCACCAGGTAGCCCATCTTGTGCAACCCCACCCCGTGTTCACCGGTGCAGGTGCCTTGCAGCGCCAGGCCGCGCTGCACCATCTGGTGGCTTAAACGTTCAGCGGTGGCGCGTTCAGTTTCACTGTTAGGGTCTAACAAGTAACCGAAGTGGAAGTTGCCGTCGCCCACATGGCCCACCAGAAAATACGGCATGCCGGCTTCGTCGGCCTCGGCCTTGCAGGCGTTGATGATCTCGGCCAGCTTGGAAATCGGCACGCAGGTGTCGGTGCTGAGGCACCGGCAGCCGGGGCGCGACTGCAGCGCGGCGAAGTAAGCGTGGTGGCGCGCCGTCCACAGCTTGGTGCGTTCTTCGGGCGTGCTGGCAAACTGAAAGTCTTCACCGCCAAAGTCGCGTGCCAGCTCTTGCACCGTTTGTGCCTGCTCGGCCACGCTGGCTGCGCTGCCGTGAAATTCCATCAGCAGCATGGGCTGTTCACGCAAGCTCAGCTTGTCGTGTTGGTTGACGGCGCGCACGGTGTTTTCGTCCAGCAGTTCGCAGCGCGCAATCGGCACCCCCATCTGGATGATCTGGATGGTGGCCTGCACGGCCGCGTCCACACTCGGGAAGTGGCAGATGGCGGCGCTGACGGCTTCCGGCAGCGGGTACAGTTTCAGTGTTATCTCGGTCATCACACCCAGCGTGCCTTCACTGCCCACGTACAGCCGCGTCAGGTCGTAGCCGGCGCTGCTTTTTTTGGCGCGTGTGCCGGTGCGAATGACCTCGCCGCTGGCCGTCACCACCTGCAGCGCCAGCACGTTTTCACGCATCGTGCCGTAGCGCACTGCATTCGTGCCGCTGGCGCGTGTGGCACACATGCCGCCGATGCTGGCGTTGGCGCCGGGGTCGATGGGGAAAAACAGGCCCAGGTCGCGCACCTCGCGGTTCACCTGTTCGCGTGTGACGCCGGCTTGCACCGTCACCGTCAGGTCTTCAGCGTTGATCTGCACCACGGCTGTCATGCGCGACAGGTCGATGCTGATGCCGCCCTGCACCGCCAGCAGGTGGCCTTCCAAAGAAGAGCCGATGCCAAAGGGAATGACCGGCACCGCGTGCGCGGCAGCGCGCTTCACGACCTCAGCCACGTCTTCGGTGCTTTCGCAAAACACCACCACTTCGGGCGGTGTCAGCGGGTAAGAAGATTCGTCGCGGCCGTGTTGCTCGCGCACCGCGTCTGCCGTGCTGCAGTGGCTGCCGAAATGGCTGCGCAGCGCTTGCAGCAACACAGCTGGCACCAGGCGCTGTTCATGGGTGGCCAGCGGCTGGGTGGCGATGGGGGGCAGCGGCGCGTTCATGGCGGGGCCTTTCTGGGCAATGGGTGCGTTCAGGGGGCGATGGTAGGAGATAGGTCGCTTCAAAGGCAAAAATGCGCACCGGTCGATCAACCCGCAGGTAAGCCGATGAATCCAGGCGCAGCAACCGTGGCCGCAGAAACAACAGTTCAACAGCTGGCCAGCGCGGCGGCAGGGCAAGCGGCAGGCCCGGCTGCGGCGGCCGCGCCCTGGGTCATCGGCGCGATGTCCGGCACCAGCCTGGACGGTGTGGACGTGGCGCTGGTGCGCTTTCCCGCCGGGGCCACACCGCTGCTGCTGCACACCCATCACCAGGCCTACCCCGAAACACTGCGCCAGGCGCTGCTGGCGCTGTGCCAAGGCCAGCCGGTGACGCTGGCCACCGTGGGCGCGCTGGACGTGCAGGTGGCGCGTGTCTACGCGGCAGCCGTGCACTCCCTGCTGCAGCAGGCCGGTGTGGCCGCAGCGCAAGTGCAAGTGCTGGGCGCCCACGGCCAGACGGTGCACCACCAGCCGCTGGGCGCAGAACGTTTCTCCACCCAGCTGGGTGACCCCAACACGCTGGCGGTGGCCACCGGCATCACGGTGGTGGCCGACTTTCGCCGCCGCGACATGGCACTCGGTGGCCAGGGTGCGCCGCTGGCGCCGGGTTTTCACGACCAGGTGCTGCGCCACGCCACGCACACGCGTGTGGTGCTGAACTGCGGCGGCATCGCCAACATAAGTGTGCTGGTGCCCGGCCAGCCTTGCCTGGGCTGCGACACCGGCCCGGCCAACCTGCTGCTGGACGCCTGGGTGCAGTTGCACCAAGGCCAGCCTTTTGATGACGATGGCGCCTGGGCGATGCAGGGCCAGGTGCACAAGCCGCTGCTGAAGCACCTGCTGGCCGACCCTTACTTTGCCGCGCCGCCGCCCAAAAGCACCGGCCGTGAATATTTCAGCCTGGCCTGGCTGGAGCGCGCATTGCAAGCGACGGGCCGGATCATCGCCGCGCAGGACGTGCAGCGAACGCTGCTGGAGCTGTCGGCGCTTTCGGTGTCGCAGGCCGTTGCTGAACACGCCGTCAGCGGTGAACTGCTGGTGTGCGGCGGCGGCGCGCGCAACGGCGCCTTGATGCTGCGGCTGGCCGCCCTGTTGCCGCTTTGGCAGGTGGCCCCCACCGACGTGCACGGTGTGCCCGCGCAGTGGATGGAAGCGATGGCTTTTGCCTGGTTTGCGCAGTGCACGCTGGCCGGCCAACCTGCCAACGTGCTCACGGTAACGGGCGCCAGCCGGCCTTGTGTGCTGGGTGGCATCTACAGACCATGACCGACTTGACCTGAGAGGCTGAGAGTCTTTCGTTCATGCCCGCTTTGCACGCCAAAACGCACCCACTCGTCGTTGCAAATGCTCGCCATAGCCGGTCTATGGCTGTGCTTTGCGCCTGGATTGGGCACGTTTTGACGCGCCTCTCGGGCACGCTCGAAAAACTCTCAACCTCTGAGCCCTT
>JAYUPP010000530.1:0-6134 GCA_043760045.1 Betaproteobacteria bacterium | reverse complement strand
CGCCGTAGCGGAGTTGAAAAATCTGCGCGCCATGCAGCGTGAGCCAGCGGCTGCGGGTGACGGCGCAGACGCAGACTCTGCAAGCACAACGCCCAAAGCAGAAACACCTGAAGAGATCGAACTGGAACACTTGCGCCAGCAGCTGGACGACCCTGATCGGGCGCAGCGCTTGTGGGCAGGCATTCGCGACGGCACCGCCGAGGCGGCGCCCCTGGGCCGCCAACGCCAGTTCATCGGCACCTGCCCGGAGGTGCTGAAGGTTCTAAAAGACCGGGGCGCTGCTCAATATTCAGTGCAAGGCTTTGGCGAACGCATGGCGCTGTCCGTGGGCCTGAATCACCTGGGCCAGGACCACAGTGGCCCGGGTTATGCCGACGGCCAGCTTGTCAACGCGGCCATTGAAAACATCTCTGAGGCCACAGCTTTTGCGGCGGCCAAAGACGCTGTACGCGATGTGCTGGAAAAGCTTCCAGAGATGCCGCCCATGAACGGCAAGGCGTTTACCCGGCGTTCGCTGGACCTGGTGGACTTCAGCGACAAGGTGCTGGCCGCTTTGTGTGGCCTGTGGGTGGGGCTGCCCGACCCGGCTGACCCGCGCAACGACACCTTTTTGCGAGCCGGTGGCCGCAAGCCGGGGCTGTCTGAGGAACCGCCGCGCTGCCCCGGCAATTTCTCCAGCGCTTCGCGTTTCATCTTTTCGCCCTTCCCGCGGTCGGTTGTCGAAAGCGACGGCAGGGCGCAAGGCCAAAGTGCGCTGGGCCAACCCCGTAAGAACCAAACGATGGAAACGATGGAAACGGTGGAAACAGGCGTGCGAGGCTGGCTGAACAGACACAGCAGCCGGGGCTCGCTGACCATCGACATCAACAAGCGGCTGACAACCGCCGCCGGCGGCAAAGCACCGTCGAATGAAAAGTTGGCCCACATCCTGACCGGTGTGTTGCTGGGCTTCCCGCCCACGGTGCAAGGCAACTTCATCAGAACCATGGAAACCTGGGTTGAGTCCGAAGCGCTGTGGTTGCTGCAGCAAGACCTGCTGCTCGCCGCACCGCACGCGGCTGCCACTTATGAACAGGCCAAAGCCGCGCTGCTGGACAAGCTGATTGCCACCATGCGCAAGCGCCCGGTGCCTGAAGTGTTGTGGCGCAGCCCGATGATCGACGGCATGCCCAAGCTCGACGACGGCCATCGGGTGGTGCTGGGCATCACATCCGCACTGACCGACCCCACAGCCCCCGACGAGCTGATCTTTGGCCGCGACGACCGCAACGCAAAAGACGCCACCGCCCACGGTTGCCCCGGCATGAACATGGCCAAAGGTGTGCTGCTGGCCATGCTGGCCGGCCTGATGCAAGCCGGCAGCCTGCGCCCCACGGGTTCACCGGTGCTGCTGATACTGACGCCGCGCCAAGTTCAAGGTCAGGGTCAGGCTAACGCACCAGTTCCGTAGCAGTCGGCGCGGCACCCGCATCCACGGCAGCCTGCAGCCGCTGCGCCTGCGCCCCGTGCCAGTGCATGGCCATGCTTTCAAATCCGGCCGCCGCCTGTTCAAGCCAGTCTCTTGCCTGCTGGTGGGCGCCTTGTGCCAGCGCCAGCTGCGCCGCGCACAGCTGCGTGTTGGCCCTTTCATGCGCCGAGCTGCGTTCTTGCGCTACCCAAAAAGCACGCTGCAGATAGTGCTGCGCCGATGCGCCGCTGGCCGCTGGGTCGAGCGCCAGCGTGCGGTAAGCCATGGCCGCGCCCAACAGGTCGCGCTGGCGGGCACGCCGCAGCGCCAGCGCCGCCTGCTGGCGCGCGGCGGCACGCTGCCCACCCTGCGCCAGGCCTTGGCACAACCAGCCGTGGTTCAGTGACCGGTACAGGCCGCTGGCGCGCGGCTGCAGCCACAGCGTGACGTCGGCTATGGTCTGCAGCGATGCGGGTTTTTGCCACAGCATCCAGCCGGCATAAGCGGCAATGGCGCGTGCAATGGACAGCTGCGCCAGGCTGCGCGTGGCCTGTGCGATGCGCGCCGAATCTTCAGCTGCAGCACGCGCTTGCACCCAATGGCCGCGCCACAGCAGCACCGCCGCGCGCCAGCCTTGCACGGTGGCGCCAATTTCATGCGTGGCGCCAGCCACACAGGCAGCGGCTTCGTCAAAACAGGCGCTGGCGGCGTCAAACTGCCCGCGGTCACCCAGCTGGTAAGCGCGGCAGACGAGCGAAAAGGCCAGCCCCACGTTGATGGCGTTGCCGTTGCGGTGGGCCTTTTTGACGGCAATGGCTTCGTCCAGCAGCAGCTGCGCGCGGTTGTAATCGGCCGCCGTGCAATGGGCTTCGCCCAAAGCGGCCACCACCTGCACGGCCAGTTTTTCGTCACCGGCTGCACGCGCTTCCAGCAGCGCCTGTTCACCCTGGGCAATCGCTTTTTTGGCGTCACCCAGGCCGTAGTGGATGTAGCTGAGCCAGTGGCGCGCCCGTGCGGTGGTGGCCACGTCGCCAAACTGCTGGGCCAGCTGCAGCGCCCTTTCGTGCACGGCCAGTTCACTGCGCACCGGGTCAAACACATACACCCGCGCCAGGCGGTGCGCCACCGCCACCCAGCGCTGTGCCACCACAGCCTGCAGCGGCAGCCGGTCCAGCGCGGCCAGCGCAGCCCGGTACAGCGCACGCGCGCGGTCCAGCGCTGAAGCGGCCAGCGCCTTGTCGCCAGCGGCTTCGGCATAACGCGCAGCCTGCTCGTGGTCGCCGCCGGCGCCACAGTGGTAGGCCAGCGCTTCCAGCGCTTCGCCGGCTGTCTGGCCGCTGCCGTGCTGGTGCAGCGCCTGTGCAATGCGCAGGTGCAAGCCCTGGCGGGTGGCCAGGCCCACCGATTCATAAATGATGTCGCGTGTGAGGCCGTGTTTAAAGCGCAGGGTGCCGGCCCGTTCACCGGGGAAGATGAAGTCTTGTTCGGCCAACCCCAGCAGCAAGGGGCCGTCAGCCGGCTGCCCGGTGATGGTTTCCAGCAGCCAGGCCGGCACCACGTTGCCCACCACCGCCGCCACACGCACCATCTCGGCCTGCGCGGCGGGCAGGTGCTGCACCCGAGACTCCACCAGGCGCGTCAACCAGCCGGCGCCCGTCTGCGTTTTGCCCAGCAGCGGCTCTTCACCACCCCGGGCGGCAAAGTGGCACAGCTCTTCAATGAACAACGGGTTGCCGCTGGCCTGGCGGCTGATTTCGGCGACCACAAAAGGGTCGGCAGCCGGCAACAGGGCGCTGATGGCGGCAGCGGCGTCGGCGTCGCCCAGTGGCGGCAGCTCAATCGTCAGTTCAATCGTCAGCCCAACCGTCAGCTCAACCGTCAGCTCTTGCGCAGCCGCTGCACCGGGGGCCGCAACGGTGGTTGAACCACGGGCCAAGCCTGCCGGCGCTGTGTCAGCTGCGGGTGCCGTAACGCGCGTTGACGTCACCACCAGCAGCCGGCCCAGCGAACGGGCACGCAGTTCGGCCAGCACGCGGTTTGAAGCATCGTCGGCCCATTGCCAGTCGTCCACAAACAGCAGCAGCGGCTGGCGTTCCGAGAGTTGCACAAACAGCGCCGCATAAGCCTCGGGCTTGGGCGGCGGCGCTGCTTGCGCCAGCGCCTGCATCATGTGCAAAAAGGGCTGCAGCGGCTGCGCGCCGAGGCCGCTGTCGCAATACCCACGCAGCACCAGACAACCCCGCTGCACCACGCGGCTCAGGAAATGTTCAATCAGCCGCGTTTTGCCCATGCCCGGGGCGCCAGCCACCGACACCATGCGCAGCTGCCCGGCGATGGCACTGTCCATGGCCTGCAGCAACTGCGCCAGTTCGGCCTGGCGGCCCACAAATACCGCACTGCCCGCGCCGCCATGGCCACCACCGCCGGCCTGGCGTTGCGCCGGGCTGGCCAGTGCGTCCACCCGGTACACCAGCAAGGGTGCTGCCCGGCCTTTGACCTGCAGCATCTGCGGCGGACCGGTGACAAAAAAGCGGCTCGCCGGGCCCAGCGTTTCTTCACTGACCAGTATCTGGTGTGCCGCCGCAGCGTCAGACAGGCGCGCCGCAATGTGCGGCACCGGCCCCAGCAGTTCATAACGTCCCAGTTCCACGTCGCCGTGTTTCAGCAGCACCAGGCCGGCGTGGATGCCCGAGTGCAGCGCCAGCTGGCGGCCGGCGGGCAGCTGGGGCGGCCGTTGGGCCTGCAGCGCATCTGATAAACCGCGCACGCGGTGGTGCAGTTCCAGCGCCGCGCTGACGGTGTCGCGGCCGTCGCTTTCGCGTGTGTGCGGGTAGCCAAACAGCGCCAGCAGGCCGTCACCCTGCACCCGCACCACCGTGCCGCCGTGGCGCGGCACCACGTCGTGATAAATCTCGCGCAGGGCGGCCAGCACGGCCGCGTATTGCTCGGCCTCTATCAGTTCCACCAGTTCAGTGGACCTGGACAGGTCGGCAAACAGCAGCGTGACGTAGCGCCGGCCGGGCTCGGGGTTATGCGGCGGGCTGCCCAGCGGGTTGGCGGGTAGGTCGGGCGGCGGGTGGTTCATACGGCAGGCCCCATGCGCTCTTGGTTTGCTGGCAGCTGCTTGGTGCAACTGCTGCGGCCTGCATGCGGCCCGAAATCAGGCCACCCGGCATGTGCGATGCTGCCAGCCCATGCACCCCACGCTCAAGTCGCACAAACCCGTCTGGTTTTATTTATGGCCGCTGCCCTGGTCGGTGCTGGGTTTGGTGGCGGCAGCGGTGTTGATGGCTTTTGGCGCCCGAGCGCGCTGGCACAGCGGCGTGCTGGAGGTCAGCGGCGGCTGGCTGGGCAAGCGCGCAGCACGCGGTGTGGGGCCGGTCAAGGTAGTGGCCATCACGCTGGGGCATGTGGTGCTGGGCAGCAGCGCGCAGCTGTTGAGCCAGCTGCGCGCGCACGAACGGGTGCACGTGCGCCAGTACGAACGCTGGGGGTTGATGTTTGTGCCGGCCTATCTGGCCGACAGCCTCTGGCAGGCGTTGCGCGGGCGCCATCCTTACCGCGACAACCGCTTCGAGCAGCCGGCTTTTGCCGCCGAAGCGGAAATGGCGTGTTTCAGGCAAGCCGAGCAAGACCACGCCGACAAGCGCGCCGCCCGTTAGCTTTCACATCAACGCAGGCTGTCATTGATGCGCCGCAGCGCATCAGCCCCCGGGCACAGCTCGGCCGCACCCAGCTGGTTCAACGGCGTGGCCACGGTGCCCATCGCGGCGTGCAGGTCTTGGGCGCCACTTTCCACATAGAGCAGCCCCGTCGCCACTTCACCAGCGGCCAGCCGCGCCTGCACCTGCGCCATGGCTACCGTGCGGCTGGTGGGGTCGTAGTCGGCATGCAGCTTGCGCAGGCGCATCAGGCCACCGTCGGGCTGCGGCAGCGTGATCACCTCGCCGGGTGCGGGCTCGGCGTTTGCCTCTTTCGCCAGGTCGATGAAATCAATGCGGTTCACCGCTTCGTTGTGTTCACGCACGTAGTCATAGCTGCGTGTGCTGCCGGCATGGTTGTTGAAGGCCACGCACGGGCTGATGACGTCGATGAAAGCCGCGCCGCCGTGCTGGATGGCGCCTTTGATCAGCGGCACCAGCTGGCCCTTGTCGCCGCTGAAACCACGCGCCACATAGGTGGCGCCCAGTTGCAGCGCCAGGCCCACCAGGTCGATGGCGCTGTCGGTGTTCAGCACGCCTTTTTTGCTTGTGCTGCCGCGGTCGGCGGTGGCGCTGAACTGACCTTTTGTAAGTCCATACACGCCGTTGTTTTCGACGATGTAGACCATGTTCACGCCGCGCCTCATGGCGTGCGCAAACTGCCCCAGGCCGATGCTGGCGCTGTCGCCGTCGCCCGACACACCCAGGTACAGCAGGTCGCGGTTGGCCAGCGCGGCGCCGGTCAGCACACTGGGCATGCGGCCGTGCACGGTGTTGAAACCGTGGCTGGCGCCCAGGAAGTAGTCGGGCGTTTTGCTGCTGCAGCCGATGCCTGAAAGCTTGGCCACGCGGTGCGGTGCGATGTCCAGTTCCCACGCCGCCTGAATGATGGCCGCACTGATGCTGTCGTGGCCGCAGCCAGCACACAGCGTGCTGACCTTGCCTTCGTAGTCCCGCCGCGTGTAGCCAACCTTGTTCTTGGTCAG